>CAZAIE010000513.1:0-5780 GCA_964485035.1 uncultured Myxococcaceae bacterium
GCCTTGAGCCCCTCGGCGTGGCAGTACGTCGGAGCGACGAGCCGCCCGGAGGGCTTGAGCACGCGGCGCGCCTCTGCGAGCGCGCGCCCGGGGTCGGCCACCAGGTGCAGCACGTTGGAGAGCACCACCGCGTCGAAGCACGCGTCGGGCAGCGCGAGCGATTCCACTCCCATCTGGTGGAAGGCGACGTTGGACAGGCCGAGCGCCAGGGCCTTCGACCGCGCCAGCGCGAGCATGGGCTCGGCGAAGTCGGCGGCGTCGACCTGCCTGGCCGTGCGCGCCAGCTCGAGGGTCACCTGGCCCGTGCCGCAGCCGGCGTCGAGGACGCGCTCCACCGGGCCTACCGCCGAGGCGATCCGCGGCGCGAGGACCGCGGCTTCGCGGCTCACCAGGTGACCGTCGTAGCGGGCGGCGAAGCCCGACCAGAAGCGCTCGGAGTCCATGGCCGGCGACGCTAGCACCGGGTGACTCAGCCCGGCGGTGCGGGGCTCGCGACGGGCAGGTAGACCCGGAACTCGGCGCCCTCGCCCGGGGCGCTGGTGACGGCGATGTGGCCCCCGGCGCGACGGACCGCCGCGTACACCGTGGACAGGCCCAGGCCGATGCCCCCGACGGCCTCCGGCCCGGTCCCCGCCGGGGTGGCCTTGGTGGTGAAGAACGGCTCGAACAGCCTCTCCTTCACTTCCGGGGTCATGCCCTCGCCGGTGTCCCGCACCCGCACCAGCGTCCAGCGGCCGGGCGGGAGGTGGTCGGCGCGGGCCGGGTCGGTCTGGGCGTCCAGGGTCGAGACCGAGAGGTCGAGCGAGCCGCCCCTGGGCATGGCGTCCCGGGCGTTGAGCGTGAGGTTCAGCACCACCTGGCCGAACTCCACCGGGTCGAAGCGCACCGGCGCGACGTCCGGCGCCGGCTCGAACCGCAGCGTCACCCGGGGGCCCGCCGCGTGCTGCAGCAGCGCGAGCCCGCTGGCGAGCAGCGTCGCGGGGGAGAGCACCTCCGGCGCAGCCTCCCGCTTGCGGCTGAACTCCAGGAGCCGCCGGGTCAGCCCCGCAGCCTGGTCGAGGGCGCTCGCGAGCACCTCGAGGTCGTCGTCGACCTCGGACTCCGAGGCGCCCCCGGCGAGCTGGTGCCGGACCAGCTCCAGGCGGCCGGTCGCCACCTGCAGGACGTTGTTGAAGTCGTGCGCCACGCCGCCTGCCATCCGCCCCAGCGCCTCCATCGTCAGCGCCTGCCGGAGCTGCGCGTCGCGCTCCAGGTGGTGGATGACCGAGCCCATCACCAGCGCCGCGATGCGCACCGCGTTGCTCTCGGCGCGCTCCCAGTGCATGCGCCGCGCGCACGCGTCCAGGCCCAAAAAGCCCCACCACCGGGGCCCGGAGAAGACCGGCTGCACCAGGAGCGACTGGATCGCCTGCGCCGCGAGCAGCGGCTGCTCGGACGGCGGGAACTCCTCGACGTCGCCGCACACCGGCTGGCCCGCCTCCAGCAACCTGCGCCAACGACCGAAGCCGGCGGCCGCAAGCGGCACCGCGCGCAGCTCGGGGTTGTCGATCTGCCCGGCCACGCCGGGCGCGACCCACTCGAAGCGCTGGGCGACCACCGCCTCCTCGGGGCTGCGCCGCACCGTCTCGAAGAGGTAGACGCGGCTCACGCCGGTGGCCTCCCCGAGGATCCGGAGCGAGTCGGGGACCAGCTCCGTGAGCGAGGAGGCGGTCGGCATCCGCTCGGCGATGCGCGCCACGGCGTCGAGGATGGTGGCGCGGCGGTCGGTCGGCTCGTGGGGGGAGGTGGTCATCTCAGGCGGACGCTACTCCAGCGCCGAAAGGCCCGCGAAGAGGACGCGCACGAACCGGGTGAGGTCCCGCCGGGCGTCGGGTGAGAGCGCAGCGAACTCGGGCCGGGCCAGCACCTCGGCCGCGGTCTTCGAGGGGTGGGCCGCAGGCCAGAGCCCGGCGACGTAGAGCCCCAGCGTGGTCACCGCCCAGCTGGCGTCGGCGGAAGTGAGCTTCGGGCGCGCGCGGACCAGCGCCGCTGCGATGCGCCCGACGTGGGCGTGCAGATCGGTCTTGGCGCTGGCGATGGCCTCGGCCGAGAGGTTGTGCTCGAGGATGGAGGCGGCCATGCCCAGGAGCTGGCAGAGCAGCGGGCGCGCGAGGAACGCCTCGACCAGCACGCGCGAGAGGTCGCACCGGGGCCCCAGACGGCGTTCGAGCTCCTCGGCCGCGTCGGCCAGCTCCAGCACCAAGAGCCGCAGCAGCACCTCCTCGCGGCCCTCGAAGTACCGGTAGACGTTCGGCTTGGAGACCCCGGCGCGGCGCGCCAGCTCGTTCAGCCCCAGCGCGATGGGCCCGGTCTCGAGCGCCAGCTCGCGCGCGGCCTTGAGGATCGCCTCGCGGCGGACCTCCTTCTCCTCGGGCCGGCGGGCTCTGAGGAAGCAGCGCATCACGACCCTCCCAGCGTGTTGATCTCGAGGCCCTCGACGATGCCCTGGCCGCCGCCGCGGCGCGCGACGGCGAGCATCGCCCGGCCGACCTTGCGCGTGTCGGTGACCACCGAGGGGAACGCGCGGCCCAGGAGCGGCGCCAGCGGACCCATCACCGCGTAGAGCGCCCGGTACAGCCGCGTCCGCGAGCGGATGCCGTCCAGCGGCTGGATGAAGCCGGGGCGGAACATGAAGCGGCCGCGGAAGGGGAGCGCGAGCAGCGCCTGCTCGGTCTCGCCCTTCACCCGCGCCCACATCGACCGCCCGCCGCTCCCCGCGCCCGAGACGTAGACGAACGTGGAGTCCGGATTCAGGCGCACCAGCGCCTGGGCGACCGAGAGCGTGAGGTCGTGCGTCACACGGCGGTAGTCCGCCTCCGCCATGCCCGCCGAGGAGACGCCCAGGCAGAAGAAGCAGGCGTCGTGGCCGGCGAGCTCGGAGGCGATCCCCTCCAGGTGCGACACCTCCGGGACGACGAGCTCGCGCAGCTTCGGGTGCACGACGCCGGAGGCGCTGCGGCCCACCGAGAGCACTGCCTCCACGTCGGGAGCCGCGAGGCACTCGCGCAGCACGCCTTGGCCGATCATCCCTGTGGCGCCGAAGAGCAGGACCTTCACGGCGTGCCTCCCGCGACCAGCTCCATGCCGCTGGAGACGATGGGGTCCTGCTCCGCGCGCTGGGTCGCCAGCTCGGGCCACCAGCGGGCGACGAGCCCCGCGTCCGTCAGCGTGGTCGGCTCCACCGGCTGGCCCGGGCGGGGCGCAGCGACCGTGACCTGCGAAGGCCCCGCCGCGGCGAGCACGCGCTCGATGGGCTCGGTCCAGGCGTGGTAGGCGAGCGTGAGCAGCCCCCAGTGCGCGGGGACCAGCACCTTGCCACGTACCAGCTGGTGGGCGCGCACCGCCTGCTCCGGCCCCAGGTGCCAGTCCGGCCACCAGCGCGCATAGGCGCCCGACTCGATCAGCGTGACGTCGAAGGGCCCCAGCTTTTCCCCGATGTCGCGCAGCGCGGGGAAGAGGCCGGTGTCGCCCGAGTACCAGGCGCGCCGCTCCTTCCCCAGGAACGCGAAGCCTGCCCAGAGCGTGGAGTCCTGCCCCACGGCGAACGTCCGGCCCGAGGCGTGGCGCGCGGGCGTCGCGGCGATCTCCAGGTCGCGGACGCGGGTGCGCTCCCACCAGTCCAGCTCCACCACGCGGGAGGCTGGGATCCCCCAGTACTCGAGGTGCGCCCCGACGCCGAGCGGGACCACGAAGGTCGTCTCCCAGTCCTTCATCTGGAGGATCGTCCCGAGGTCGAGGTGGTCGTAGTGGTCGTGCGAGATGACGACCACGTCGGGGCGCGGCAGGTCCTGAAGCGCGATGAGCGGCGGGTACCAGCGCTTCGGGCCGACGAAGCCCAGCGGCGAGGCGCGAGGGCTCCACACCGGGTCGGTGAGCACGCGGTGCCCCTCGATCTCCAGGTAGAAAGTCGAGTGTCCGAGCCAGGTGACGCGCAGCCCCGAGGCGGGAGGCTCCTTCAGCGTGCGGGGGTCGAGCGGCGCGACCGGGACCGGCTCCTTGGGGCTGGTGAAGGGGCTCGAGCCCAGCGCGCCGCCGACCGCGCCAAGCATGTCGTTGACCAGCGGCTGGGGGTTCACGAAGCGCCCGTCCTTCCACTGCGGCGAACGCTGCATCCGTGCCAGCCGCTCGCCCGAGGGGCGCTGGCCCATGGCCTTCCAACTGCTCACCGTCGCTGCCGAGGCTGCCACCACGAGAGCCACTCCCGTCCAGCGCGCGAACCGCGCCAGCCTGCTCCACATCGAACGCTTCCCGACCACGCCGCCTCCAGCGCCGCCCCAGATTGGCGACCAGTGGTAGCCTAGATAAGGAACCGTCGGTAGCTTGTCAAGGAGAGCGCAGGAAGCGCACCCAAGAAGGACCCAAGTCCACTCCGTCGACCCAGTCCACCCAGTCCACGTTCACCGCTACTTCGCAGGCTTGGCGTAGAACGCCTCAATCAAGCGCGGCTGCTCCGAGGGGGCGGCGACCATCACCTCCATGGAAGCGTGTTCGCACTCCAGCCGCACCACCGCACGTCCCTCGTCGGCGCTCAGGACCCGCTGCTTGGGGCATGCGCCCACCTTCTGCATCTGCTGGAAGATCTCCAGCAGTCGGGCGGTGGGCACCACGCGCAAGAACCCCGGGGAGAAGGCGCGCTCGAGCCCCGCGGCGTCGGGCGTGGCCATCAGCGCCAGCACCCGGCCCAGCACCTCCTGCATCGCCTCGCCCAGCCTCGGCTCCGGCGGCGGCACGGCGTCCACGGCCAGGCCGAGCAGCGTGTGCGCCAGCGCGCCGAGCCGCTCGTGCTCGTCGCTGCCGGTGAAGGCCACCACCGCAAAGCCCCGGCGCGGCAGCAGGGCGATGGCCGCGCTGTAGTGCGTCGTCGAGCCGGTGTGCGAGACCAGGTGGCCCAGGCGCGGGTCCTCGCGCACGCCCCAGCCGACCCCGAAGCCGCCGGAGACCGTGTGCCCGAACGTGTGCTGGGACTCGCGAAGGCTCGCCCGCTTCAGCACCGGAGACTCGGCGTCGTCGCGCGGGGGCCAGGCGCTGGCCTCGAAGGCGGCGAAGCGGGCCAGGTCCTCGAGGCTGAGGTACAGCCCGCCGGCCGCGGCGGTGGCTCCCAGGCGCCAGTGCTCCGCGGGCGTCACCGGCTGGTAGCTCCCGGCCTGCTTGCGCGCTCCTGCCGCGAGCAGCAATGCGGGCACCTCCTCGGCGCTCCACGCGCCCGAGGTGATGCCCAGCGGAGCGAGCACCCGCTCCGAGACGTAGCGGGTGTAGCCCACGCCGGAGACCCGGGCGACCACCAGGCCCGCGAGCGCCACCGCGAGGTTCGAGTAGCTCCGCTTGGTCCCCGGAACGAACTCCAGCTTCTGACCATCGACCGCGGCCAGCAGCTCGGCCTCGGTCTGCTCCCGGTCGCCGCGCGCGTAGTCCAGCTTGCCCACCCGCGGCAGGCCCGAGGTGTGCGTGACCAGGTGCCGCACGGTGATGGGCGGGCTGTCGCGCGTCGGGTAGACGACACGGCCCAGCTCGGGGAGGTAGCGCTCGGCCGGCGCGTCGAAGTCCAGCAGGCCGGCGTCGCGGAGCTGGAGCAGCGCCACGCCGGTGAAGAGCTTGGTCAGCGAGCCCAGGCGGAACACGCTCTTCGCATCCGGAGCACCTGGCACTCCGGGGTCGCGCTGGCCGTAGCCCTTGCTCCACACCAGCGCCCCGTCGGCGACGAGTCCCACGGTGAGGTTGGGGACCTTCAGGGCGGCGAACTC
>CAZAIE010000514.1:0-5780 GCA_964485035.1 uncultured Myxococcaceae bacterium
GTCTTGGCCATCGTGCCCTCCTGCGGTCTCGTCACCAGCTCATCAGGCCGCTGCCCCACACGAAGCCCGCTCCGGCTGCGAGCATGAGCACGCGGTCGCCGGGCGCGAGCCTGCCCGCCCGGTTCGCCTCGTCGAAACACATGGGGATAGCCGCCGCCGAGGTGTTGCCGTAGCGGTCCAGGGTCAGCCAGAAGCGGTCCATGGGGACCTCCAGGCGCCCCATGACGGCCTCGATGATGCGCAGGTTGGCCTGGTGGCCCATCACGTGCTGCACGTCCGCGGCCGCGAGCCCGTTGGCGTCGAGCGCCTCGTGGGCGGCCGCGACCAGGGTGCGCACCGCCACCCGGAACACCTCGCGCCCGTTCATCTGGATCTTCGGGGACTCTGCCGGCCCGATGCCGAGGATCCCGCCCAGCTCCCCGTCGGAGTGCAAGTGCAGCGAGAGCAACCCGCGCCGGTCGTCCGCCTCGGGCGCGAGGAGGAGCGCCCCCGCCGCGTCGCCAAAGAGGATGCAGGTGTTGCGGTCCGTCCAGTCGACGCAGCGGGTGAGCACGTCCGCGCCAATCACCAGGGCCCGCCGCGCGGCGCCCGAGCACACGTACTGGTCCGCCACCGAGAGCGCGACCAGCGCTCCGGAGCAGGCGGCCGACACGTCGAAGGCCAGCGCGTTCTTCGCCCCCAGCGCCGCCTGGACGCGCGTTGCGACGGCAGGGGTCGGAGTGTCCGGCGTGACCGTGCCCACCACGATGAGGTCTACGGACTCTGGCGCGACTCCGGCCTGCTCCAGCGCGGCGCGCGCGGCGCGGGTCGCGAGGTCCGAGGTCGTCTGGCCTGGGGCGGCGGCCCTGCGCTCGCGGATGCCGGTGCGCTCCACGATCCACGCGTCGTCGGTCCCCACCATCGCCTGCAGGTCGACGTTGGAGATCACCCGCTCGGGCGCGTAGCTACCGGTTCCGACGACGCGGCTGCGCATGTCAGTCCTCGACCTCGGCGCGGCGCCGGGACGGTCCGCGGTGTAGCCCGGTATGCTCGGCCAGCCCGCGGGCGCGCGCCGCGGCAGCCTCCAGCTCCCCTTGCAGGTCCCGGGAAGCCGCGTGGGCCGCCGCGCGCAGGGCGTTGCGGATGGCGCGGGCGTTGGAGCGGCCGTGGGCGACGAAGGCGACGCCACGGACGCCCAGAAGCGGCGCTCCGCCGTACTCGGCCCAGTCGGCGATCTTGCGGAAGGCGGCGAAGGCGGGCGCGGCGAGCAGCGCGCCCAGCCGCGCGGTGGACCGCGCTTCGATCTCGCGCTTGAGCATCGCCCCCAGCGTCGCTGCGGCGCCCTCGGTGGTCTTGAGCACCACGTTGCCGGTGAAGCCGTCGGTGACGATCACGTCGGCGACGTCGGCGAAGAGGTCGTTGCCCTCGACGTAGCCCACGAAGTCCAGCGAGGACTTGCGCAGGGCCGCGAGCGCCGCGCGGGTGAGCTCTGTGCCCTTGCTGTCCTCCGAGCCGTTGGAGAGCAGCGCGACGCGCGGTCGGGCGATGCCCAGGCCAAGCCTGGCATACACCTCGCCGAGGTGGGCGAACTGGACCAGGTGGAGGGGCCGGCAGGCTACGTTGGCGCCCGAGTCCAGCAGCGTCGCGTGGCGCCCGCGCAGGGTCGGCAGCGGGGTCACCAGCGCCGGGCGGTCCACCCCTGGCACGCGGCCGAGCACGAGCAGGCCCGCAGCGAGTGCGGCCCCGGTGTTGCCCGCCGACACCACCGCGTCGGCGCGGCCCGAGGCCACGAGATCGAATGCGACCCTGAGCGAAGACCCACGCTTGCGGCGCACGGCCGTCGCAGGCTGCTCCCCCATGCCCACCACTTCGGAGGCATGGTGCACCTGGACCAGTCCGTGCGCCTTCAGGCGCGCGAGCTCCGGGTGGAGCCGAGACTCATCGCCGACCAGCACCACCGAGTCCTGCGGCGCCTTGCGGGCGTACAGGACCGCGCCCTCCACCGCCACGGCGGGGGCGTGGTCACCGCCCATCGCATCGAGCGCGAGGCGCATCCCAGGGGCCGGTCGGCGCTGGGACTACTCCTCGACGGCGATGGCCGTGCGCTTCTTGTAGGTCCCGCAGTTCTTGCAGACCGTGTGCGGCAGGATCGGCTCGCGGCACTTGGCGCAGAGGACGACGTTCGGCGGCGTCTTCAGGTTGTTGTTGGCGGCGCGGCGGCGGTCGCGGCGCATGCTGGAGGTTCGCTTCTTGGGGACACCCACGTTCGGCTCCTTCGGTTGCTGGAGTTGCTAAAGGCTGCGCAGGCTCGACGGTTCGGGCGCCAAAGTCAAGGGCGTCCGCGGTCTTGCCTCAGGTGAGCTTGATGTTCTTCAAGGCTGCCCAGCGCGGGTCGGCGACCTTGCGCTGGCAGCCACATTCCTTCAGGTTCAGGTCCTGCCCACACACCGAGCAGAGCCCCTTGCAGGCATCCTTGCAGAGTCCGTCCATCGGCAGCGCGAGCAGCACCTGCTCGCGGGCGATGGCTGCGAGGTCGATCTCGCGGCCGTCGAAAGACTCCTCGTCCACACCTTCCAAGTCGAAGCTGGCGGCACGCTCGGCGTCCTTGCGGGCCTCCTCGTCGTCCTCGTCTCCCCCGGCAGAGGCCGGCTTGCGGGCGACGAGGTCCAACTCGAACTCCACGGGCACGTCGAGCTCGATGTCCGTGAGGCAGCGGCGGCACTGGCCCACCAGCCGCAGCCGGGCGTCGCCCTCGAGCAGCAGCTTGCCGCCCGCGCGCTTGAAGTGGGCCGCAAGCCGCGCCGGACCCGCCGCGCGGAAGCCCGTCCCCTGCCCCTCGCCTGCGAGGACCTGGGCAAGCCACTCCGCGGTGAGCTCGTGCTCGACCGAGAGGCCTGCTTCGCGAATTTCTTCAACCGTTACAATCATTTACCTACCCGACTACCACCCGAAAAAGCGCGCCATTATAGGCGGCGAGCCCCAGGTGTCAAGGCGCGTAAAGGGGCCAACGCCCTGGAAGCCGTGCCTTTTTTTTGCGTGACCCTGTGCTAGGGTGCGCCGCCATGCTGACCCCCCCGCTTGCGGTCCGGAGCTGTGTCGTTCTGCTCGCCCTGTCGCTGTCGCTGCCCACCCTCGCCGCCAGCCGGCTGGGGCCCGTCGAGAAGGCCCGCCAGCTCATCGAGGACGCCGAGTTCGATCAGGCCTTGAAGGTGCTGAACGACGGGCTGGCCGCCCCGGACAACAGCGACGCGATGCTGGTCTCGCTGTACGAGCTGCAGGGCACGGCGTACCTGTACCTGGGCAAGGAGGACAAGGCGCGCCAGTCCTTCGAGCGGCTGCTGCAGGCCTCGCCCGACCACGAACTGCCCAAGGGGACCAGCTCCAAGCTCAAGGCGCTGTACGAGCAGGTGCGCAACGACGCCAAGAGCCTGCGGCTGAAGCCGGTCAAGCTCGCCCACGACAAGCTCGACCGGGTGAAGCCGGGCGAGCGCCTCGACGTGCGCGCGAAGATCACCGACCTGCCCCAAGGCGCCAAGGCCCGGCTGTACTACCGGCGCAGCGGGACCGAGGCCTTCAGCTCCACCTCGTTCCAGCTCGAGACCGGCACCGACTACGTCGCCCGGGTGCCCGCCTTCGAGCTCCCCGCCGAGCCCAACGAGTGGGCGCTCGAGTACTACCTCGAGGTGGACGCCTCGGGCCGCCGGCTCTCGGGAGTGGGTGACTCGCTCGCCCCGCTGTCGATGCGCGTGTTGGCCGCGGACGACACCGGTCCAGGCGAGACACCTCCGCCGACCGTCGACGCGAGCGACCCCTGGTACAAGAAGTGGTGGGTCTGGACCATCGTCGGCGTGGTGGTGGTCGGCGCCGCTGCAGGCACCACCGCCGCCGTCCTCTCCTCGAGCAACGACGCGACCGTCCCCGTCACCGTGAAGGTGCAGCAATGAGAACCCCGGCCCTCCTCGCGCTGGCGCTCCTCGCCGCGGCTTGCGGGGAATCCCCCGACGAGCCTGCCTCCCTCCCCGCCTCGGTGGAGATCCGCGGGCTGGACGGCAAGGACATCGGCTACCTCCAGCTCACGGTGCTGAACAACGCGACCAAGTACACCTGCCCCCGGGACTGCCTCGCCTCGCACATCAAGCAGCCCGACGGGACGCTCACCGACGTGGTGCGCATCAAGGGCGAGGACGGGCAGGCCCACAACGCGCTGCGCGTCGCCGTCGACGCCACCAAGCTCCTCGGAGACGGCCAGGCCCTGAGCGTGCGCATGCCCACCGGCACCACCCGGATGATCGTCGCAGAGGTCCTCTCGACCGACGGTACCAAGCTGCTGGCCATCGGCTGCGAGGTGCTGACCCAGGTCAACGGCGGGACCAACCCGGCGGTGATCGTGCGCACCCTGGCCATCAACCCGCCGCCCGCGTGCGACCCGCGGATCGACTGAGCACCCGCCCCTCGTGAAGCTCCGGGACCCGCGAGGCGCCGCCCTCGGCCTGCTGCTGATGGTGCTGCCCGGCGGCGCCAGCGCCGCTGCCCGCTTCGACCTGGTCGAGGAGCGTCCCGGTCCCCCGGGACTCTTCGCCTTCGGCGCCTACGACTCGCAGAAGGGGCTGCGCAACCTCGCCACCACCCACGTCGGCCAGGACCCGCAGGGCTACCTGTGGGTCTCGAGCGAGGACGGCCTCTACCGCTACAACGCCCACCGCTTCCGCCGCTTCGACCGCGCCGACGGCCTGCCACTGAGCAACGTCAGCGCTCTGCTGGTCACCACCGGCGGGACGGTCTGGGCGGGGACGTTGGGGGGTCTCGCGCGCAAGGAGGGTGACCGGTTCGTCCCCGCCTCCGGGCTGGCCGAGAGCCGAGTGAACGCGCTCGCCGAGGGCCCCGACGGAGCCATCTATGCGGCCAACGCGGACGGGGTCTTCGTGGCCGACGCAGCCCAGGCCTTCCGCCCCCTCCCCGGCTGGCCCGGAGGCACGGCCCACGCGTTGTGGGTAGACGCGGAGGGGCTCGTCGCGGCCCAGGGCCCCCGGCTCTTCACCCTCGCCCGGGGCGCGGTGCGCTCCCAGGCCGACCTGGCAGGGACGGGCGAGCCGGCGACCTCGGTGGTCCGGGACGGCGCGGGGGGCCTGTGGGCCCTCGCCGGGCGGCAGGTGTTCGTCAGACCGCCGGGCGCGTCCGAGTTCACCCCCTGGAGCGCGCAGCTCCCGCCCATCGTCGACCGCGCACACCTCTCGCTGGACCGCAAGGGCCGGCTCTGGGTGCCCACCACCCGCGGCCTCTTCGTCGCGCTGGGCCAGGGCGCCTCGCCGGGGGCGAGCCGGTGGCGCCAGTTCGGGCCCCGCCAGGGATTCCCCGACGTGCCCGCCACCGGCGTCTTCGAGGACCGCGAGGGCACCCTGTGGATCGCCGGGATGGGCCTGCAGCGGGTGCTCGGCCAGGGGCAGTGGCAGTCCCACAACGCGCGCAACGGCTTTCTGACCTCGACGGTCCGGACGGTCTTCCGCGACCGGGAAGGGACGCTCTGGGTGGGGACCGACGCCGGGCTGATGCGCACCACCGGCGAGGCCTGGAGCCTGGTGCCGGGCACCGACGGCCGGCCCATCCGCACCGTCTGCGAAGGCCCCGACGGCACGCTGCTCGTGGGCGGGGCCCCGGTCGAGCTGGGCCAGCTCGATCCGCGCACGCTGGCCATCAACTGGTTCGGGGCCAGCTCGGGCTTCGTCCCCGGCCTGGAGCGGATCCTGGCGCTGCAGCCCGCTGCCGACGGGACCCTCTGGGTCGCGACTGCGGGGGGCCTGCTC
>CAZAIE010000515.1:0-5769 GCA_964485035.1 uncultured Myxococcaceae bacterium
TCGCCGATTCCGGTGCGGCTTCCGGCTCAGAAACGGGCGGCTCTTCTGCGCTCGCTGACTCTGGAGCGGCTTCCGGTTCAGAAACCGGCGGCTCTTCCGCTCTCGCTGACTCTGGACAGGTTTCCGGTTCAGACGCAGGCGACTCTTCCGCACTCGCCGATTCCGGTGCGGCTTCCGGCTCAGCAACGGGCGGTGCTTCCGCGCTCGCCGACTCTTGAGAGGTTTCCGGTTCAGACGCAGGCGACTCTTCCGCACTCGCCGATCCCGGTGCGGCTTCCGGCTCAGACGCTGGCAGTTCTTCCGCACTCGCCGATTCCGGTGCGGCTTCCGGCTCAGAAACGGGCGGCTCTTCTGCGCTCGCCGATTCCGGTGCGGCTTCCGGCTCAGAAACGGGCGGTGCTTCCGCGCTCACCGACTCTTGAGAGGTTTCCGGTTCAGACGCAGGCGGCTCTTCCGCACTCGCCGATTCCGGTGCGGCTTCCGGCTCAGCAACGGGCGGCTCTTCTGCGCTCGGCGACTCAGAGGCCGGCTGTTCAACGCTCGAATCCAGCACAGGCGCGGACGCCGTATCACCCGGCGCCGCAGCGACCTCTGGGGAGGACGGGGTTGCCGAATCCGGGGCATTCGGAGCAGACTGCTCCGCCTGAACGGTTTCCAAGTCGGCAGCAGACGCAGCAACAGCGTCCACGGCCAGATCTGCGCCGCTCACGCCGTCCCGATCGCCCTGCCCACTCGACATGAAGATCCCAGTCCGCAACCACCCTGGTTGCAGCCTCGAAGTCCGCGAACCCTACTGCGCGGGTCTGACACCGCCCCGGAAAATAACCGAAGACCGAGGCTCGGTCAGCTTTTTGACCACATCAGACCAACCGCTTGAACTCACTTTGGTTTCGCCTTTCAGGCCCGCGGGTGCGCCTTGTCGTAGATCGCCCTCACCCGCGCCCGGTCCACGTGCGTGTAGATCTGCGTCGTCGAGATGTCGGCGTGGCCCAGCATGGTCTGCACCGCGCGCAGGTCCGCTCCGCGCTCCAAGAGGTGGGTCGCGAAGCTGTGCCGCAGCTTGTGCGGCGAGAGCGGCTTCTTGATGCCCGCGGTCAACGCCGCCTTCTTGATCATCTTCCACACGGCCTGCCGGGTGAGCGCCGTCCCTCGCGGTCCGATGAACACGGCCCGAGCGGTCCGCCCTCGACGTACGACCTCGCGGCCCCCTTCCACCCAGCGCTTCACCCACGCCACCGCGTAGTCCCCCAGCGGGACGATGCGCTCCTTCGCACCCTTGCCCCGAGCGATCAGGAAGCCATCCCGCAGGTTCACGTCCTCGAGGGTCAGGCCGCAGAGTTCGGAGACGCGCAGACCCGTCGCGTACAGCACCTCCAGCATCGCCCGGTCGCGCTCTCCTGCTGGCTGCTTGTCATCGGGCGCCGCCAGCAAAGCCTCCACCTCGACAACCGTCAGGAAGATCGGCAACTTGCGACGCACCCTCGGCGTCTCGAGGTCCTCGGTCGGGTCCTTCTTGGCGTGGCGCTCGCGCAGGAGGAAGCGGTGAAACCCCCGAATCGCCGCGAGGTGCCGCGCCTGGCTCCTGTGGGCCAGTCCGCGCTGGTGGAGACTGGCCAGATGTCCCGTGACCTGATCTGGGGTCACGTCGTCCGGGTCCCCCACCCCGAGCTTCGCCAGGGTGTCCAGGTAGTCGCGCAGGTCGTGACCGTAGGCCTCGAGCGTGTTCGTCGAGAGCCCGCGCTCGGTGCGCAGGAAGTCGAGGAAGAGGTCGTTCAGCAGCTCGAGACTCACGGCGCCCAGGGTAGCTGGTTGAGGGCCATGCGCCAGAAATGCGCCGGGTGGGTCCGCGCCCTGGCCCAGGAGCTTTCCAGAGAAACGCCATACATTCCAACAGCTTGAAGACCTGCCGCCCAGTGTTTCCGACTTATGCTACCGTGCCCGCCCTTCAATGACCGCAAGGCCGGTGCGGAGGTTTGTATGGCGAGAGTGCTGGTCGTCGACGACGAAGCCAACCTGCGCAAGGTGCTGGCAGCAATGCTCAAGCGCGAGGGGTACGACGTCGCCATCGCCGAGAACGGCGTCCAGGCCCTCGCGGAGCTCAAGAAGTCCGGCGCAGACGTGCTGGTGACCGACCAGGTGATGCCGCAGATGGGCGGGCTCGAGCTGCTCAAGGCCGTGGTGACCGAGGAGCCAGACGTCCCGGTCATCATGATCACCGCCCACGGCACGGTGGACTCTGCGGTCGAGGCCATCAAGCTGGGCGCGTTCGACTACATCACCAAGCCCTTCGAGCACGAGGAGTTGAAGGCGGTCATCGCCAAGGCCGTGAAGACGCACGAGCTGTCCCGGACCAGCGTCCCCGCCTCCGACGAACGCGCGCGCCAGGCGCTGGTGGGGGCCTCCCCTGCCATGCAGGACGTCTTCAAGATCATCGAGAAGGTCGCCGACACCCCCTCCACCGTGCTCATCACCGGGGAGTCCGGGACCGGCAAGGAGCTGGTCGCCACCGCGCTGCACTCCGGCTCCAGCCGCCGCAGCAAGCCCTTCATCCGCATCAACTGCGCCGCCATCCCCAAGGACCTGATGGAGAGCGAGCTCTTTGGGTACGAGCGGGGAGCGTTCACCGGAGCGGTCACCAGCAAGCCCGGCCGCTTCGAGCTGGCCGACGGCGGCAGCCTCTTCCTCGACGAGATCGCCGAGATCCCCGTGGCGATGCAGGTCAAGCTGCTGCGGGCGCTGCAGGAGAGCGAGTTCGAGCGCGTCGGCGGCATCAAGACCCTGAAGGTCGACGTGAGGCTCATCGCCGCGACCAACCGGGACCTGAAGCGCGAGATCGCCGAGGGGCGCTTCCGCGAGGACCTGTACTACCGGCTGGCGGTGGTCCCGGTGGCGCTCCCGCCGCTGCGAGAGCGGACCGCGGACATCCCCGCGCTCGTGACCCACTTCGTCGAGAAGTACAACAAGAAGCTGAACAAGAAGGTCCTCGGGCTCGAGCCCGACGCCATGGAGATCCTCCAGGAGTACGGCTGGCCGGGGAACATCCGCGAGCTCGAGAACATGATGGAGCGGATGATCCTCTTCGCCGAGGGTCCAGTGATCCTCGCGAAGGACCTGCCCGAGCCGCTGAAGGAGGCCGACACGGTCCGGGTGCCCATCCCCGCGCTCACCCCGCAGGGTGGCGACGCCTCGATGAAGGACATCGTGAAGCAGGCGGCGGCGGAACTGGAGCGGGACCTCATCGCCAAGGCGCTGGAGGAGACGGGCGGCAACGTCACCCAGGCGGCGAAGAAGCTGAAGATCAGCCGCAAGAGCCTGCAGAACAAGATGAAGGAATTCGGCCTGCGCGACCCGGAAGCAGCCGGGCCGCGCCCCCAGGGAAACACCCCAGGCCAGCCGCCCTCGGTTTCTTGACACCCCCACCCCAGGCAAGTAGCTTCTTCGCCTGTTGACGCGCACTTACGCGCGATCTGCACCGGGTGGTGGGACCTGCCGCCGGTGCCTCGCGGAGGTTCGATGGGCTCCCGTTTCGTGGTGTGCGCGCTCGCCGTGTGCTCCCTGCTGGTCGCCGCGCCCACGCGCGCCGCCGAGATCACCCGGGTGGCGTCGTCCTTCGACCAGGACAACCCCTTCGACCTCGACTTCTCCATCGGCTTCGAGCGGACCCAGCGCAAGGGCACCATCGTGCGCGAGTTCCACAACGGCGGGCAGGTGAAGGACGTCCTGGAGATGCGCTACACGCAGATCGACCAGCAGATGCCCATGCGCCTGGCGATCGGCCTGTACCACGACCTCGAGCTGCACGTGGGCGCGTCGATGGTGTTCAACCGGGACGCGAAGTGGCGGCTCCCCTCCGCCCGCGACGACGACGGCAACCTGAAGGTGACCGAGGCGAACAGCACCACCCGCAACAACTGCGTGACCACCGCGCGCGGCGACGCCGTGGCCCCGAACTGCAATGGCGGGATGACCGGGACCGGCGACTACGCGATCTTCGGCATCCCCGGCGAGTCGTACCGCGCCGGGTTCAGCGACGTGAACGTGGGTCTCTCGTGGGCGCCGTTCAGCGACGAGCGCGACGAGAGCAAGCCGAAGTGGGTGCTGAACTTCGACTACACCGCCCCGGCGGCAGCGGCGAACAAGCCGTGGATCGCGACGGACGCTGGCGCCCGCGGCAACGTCGGGGACGGGGCGCACCGCTTCTCGTTCGCCACCGCGCTCTCCAAGCGCCTGGGGGCCATCGACCCCTACGTGAAGATCCACTACACATTCGGGCTCGCGAGCGGGAGCAGCATCTCGAACTGCGACCGGCCGGAGCTGCTGGGCTACTCCGAGAACTGCAACACGGGGGTGTGGACGAAGACCGAGACCGGGCTCAAGCCGCAGCACCAGGGCGGCTTCCTCTTCGGCGCCGAGTTCTACCCCTACGACTCTCCCGCCCGCAGCCAGCGGGTGAGCATCGACGTGCAGCTGGGCGCCATCTACAACAGCGAAGGGCGCGTGGTGAACGAGCTCTCCGACGCCACCCGGAAGCTCAACTACACCGAGGAGTACCTGACCCTCGGCGGCTCCTTCGGGGTCTACGCGCGCGCCGCGAAGTACGTGCAGCTGCGCCTGAACGCGAGCCTCTATACCGACACCGAGCACCTCCTGACCAAGGAGGAGATTGGCCGGGACGTCGACGGGCTGTGTGCGTCCAAGCCCGGAGCCGGGTGCATCGACCTGGACAACCACAACAACGAGCTGAACCCGACGTTCGACTTCCGCTACGACATGCTCGGCCGGCGCTTCCGCATCAACGAGGTCGCGATCTTCAAGGTCATGGCCACGGCGCAGGTGAACTTCTGAGGCCCTACTCCTGGTCCTTGGCCCGTAGCGCCAGCGCATAGACCTCGCTGCGCGGACGTCCGGTGGCCTGCGCGAGCTCGCGGGCCATCTCCTTGATGGAGCCCTCCCCTGCCGCCAGGCGCCGCCGCACCTCGGCGAGGATGGCGTCGTCGGTCGCGGCGTCGCTCACTTCCTCGGGCGCACCCTCGACGACCAGCACAACCTCTCCCCTCACGTCTCCGGCGTAGCGGGCTGCGAGCGTGGTGAGTGGCCCGCGCGCAAACTCCTCGTGCAGCTTGGTCAGCTCGCGGCCGACCACCGCCCTTCGGTCTCCCATGGCCTCGGCCAGGTCCTTCAGCGTCTCGTGGAGGCGCTCCGGGGACTCGTAGAACACCAGCGTCGCGTCCAGCCGCTTCAGGAGCGTGAGGACCCGCTCCCGCGCGGTGCCCTTCCGAGGCAGGAAGCCTGCGAAGTAGAAGTGGTCGGTGGGCAGCCCCGAGGCCGAGAGCGCAGCGATGGCCGCCGTCGCCCCGGGGATGGGCACGACCTGCACCCCAGCCTCGACGGCACGCTTCACCAGCGTCGAGCCGGGGTCGCTGATGCCCGGGCTTCCGGCGTCGGTGACCAGCGCCAGGTCGTCGCCAGAGACGAGCCGCGCCACCAGCGAGTCCGCCTGCTCCCCTTCCCGGAAGGCGGGCATGGAAACCAGCGGCCGGTCGATGCCGAAGTGGTCGCAGAGGACGCGCGTGCGCCGCGTGTCCTCCGCGACGATGGCCCGCACCGCCTTGAGGGTCTCGACCGCGCGGAAGGTCATGTCGCCGAGGTTCCCCAGCGGGGTCGCGACCAGGTAGAGAGTGCCGGACATGCCCCTTTGTTCTACATGAACGAGGGCGGCGCAAGACCCGCGAGGTCCGCCTCGAACGCATCCTCGATGTGGAGGATTTC
>CAZAIE010000516.1:0-5764 GCA_964485035.1 uncultured Myxococcaceae bacterium
GTCCTACTTCCCAGTCCCGGCCCGACAACTCCTGGGTCTATTGTCCGACAATCCTCCCTTCTCCCACCTCCGAGGTCCGCCATGCCCGTCTCCAAGCCGCTGTCCTCCATCCGCAGCCTGACCACTCCCGAGCGCTCGGCGCTGAAGAAGGTGGGCATCACCGACACCGCCGCGCTGCTCGCCGCGGCGAAGGACGGGACCGCCGAGAAGGCCCTGGCCAAGAAGGCGGGCATCAGCGCCACGGCCGTGCGCGAGGCCGTCAACCGCGCCGACCTGCTCCAGGTCTCGGGGATGGGCAGCACGCGCGCCGACCTCTTCGAGAACGCCGGCGTGAACTCGGCCGCCGAACTCGCGCACCGCACCGCCTCCACCCTGCGCACGACGCTGGAGAAGTTCGCCCAGGCGCACCCCGAGCTCGACGTCCACCTCCCCTCGCCCAAGACCATCGCCTCGCTCATCACCAAGGCGAAGGACCTGGGCACGGTCACCCCGCCCACCCGCCTCGACGAGGCCCGGGCCCGCGAGCTCGCCGCCACCGCGATGCACACCCACATCGACCAGGTGCTTTTCGGCACCGACCCCGCCGGCGCGAACTTCCGCGAGGCCATCCTCTCCTGGCGCCCCGAGGCGGAGTGGCCGAAGGTCCGCGAGCAGATGCACGCCGACGTCGCCAACTTCGTGAAGACCGCCGAGCTCGGCACCGACGAGCAGCTCCCGGGGAGCTACTGGTTCTCGGGCCGGCTCTTCCAGCTCTACTCCGAAGTGAAGCTCGACCCGGCCGGCAAGGTGCTCTCGACCTACGTCGAGATCGACTGACAACACCGCTCCGCGGACCGCGGACGCCCTGGTCGACACCTCGCGTGAGCCAGCGCACACTCGCGACACCTCCGTCGCGATCGGCTGCTCCGACGGCGTGCGCGCCGTCACGGAGGGGCGAGCACCTCTGGGGACGAGGCCACCCCGGGATCGGCACGCGAGTTGCTGACCGCCGTCCGCCCACCCCTTCTGGAGAGACCCGATGATCCGCCGGCCCCTTGCCGCCTCGCTCACGCTGGTCTTCTGCTCCGCCTGCCTGCCCATCACCTGCGGCCCCGCCGGAGACGACGAGTGGATGATTCCCGACGCCGGTCCCCAGGAGCAGTGCTGGGGCAGCACGCAGAAGGGCCAGAAGCAGCCGGACGACGCGCAGGTCCGCATCACCGGGCGGGCGGTGCGCGCGGACGGCAGCCGGGCCGGCGAGAAGGCCGCGCTGATCAAGCCCATGACCCTGGGCGACCTCTTCTGGAACATCGCCACGCTGGGCTCGCTCTGCCTCCTGGGCAACCTCAGCGATGACATGACCAAGGACTGCGAGCAGCTGCGCACCGCCCCGCTGGATTCCCAGGGCAACTTCGCGTTCGTGATGAAGGCCTCGGAGTCGCGCACCGCGTTCCTGCAGACGCCGCACGCCTTCCGGCTCATCGTCGCCGCGCCCAAGCAGGTGCCGCAGGCCTCGGGGGCGTGGATGGAGACCATCGCCGAGGTGCAGGGGCAGGAGGTGACGCTGCCCGAGCTGCGCCTGTGGGAGCCCAGCTTCGCGCTGCCGGTGGGCAACGGCCGGGTCACGGTGGAGTTCGCGGCCCCGCCGGCGCAGCCCGCCTGCTACCGGCTCGAGGCGACGCGGCTGCTGGTGGAGAACGACAAGGCCGACGTGCTCTGGAGCCAGACCATCGCCAACGCGGACTCGGTGGACCTTCGCCTCTTCGAGGACTTCAAGACCACGGTGACGGTGAGCGTGACCCAGGCGAACCGGAACGACGCGGGCCAGCGGCTGGTGATGGGGACGCCGCGGCTCCCGCTGCAGGGCGTGCTCGTCCCCCTGTCCCGCGGAGCCGCCTGCTCGGTGGGCGCGAAGAGCTACCCCGCCGCGGGGTGCGCGGTCACCGACGGCAAGCCCACCACCTCGCTGGCACCCGGGAACGAGCTGCTCACCGTGGATCTCGGGACCGAGAAGCCGATCGACCTGGTGGTGGTGCGCGCCGAGCTGTCCGACGGGCGGCTCGAGGTGTCGACCGACGGGACCCGCTGGGTCGCCGTGGGGGACACCACCGTCAGCTTCTCGGCCATCCGGCCGCCGGTGGGTACCCGCGCGCGCTTCCTGCGCCTGGCGCAGCCCAAGGCCCAGCCCGATTACCCGACCATCCAATCGGTGCGCGAGGTCTCGGTGTGGTGACGTCCGCGGGTGGACTGGCTTCGTGGTACGCCTCTTAGGTCTCGCAGCACCGCCTTGGGGGTACCGATGAAGAAGCACCCGGCGCAGGACCCGTTGCAGGCGCTCTGGGGCGGCGACCCCGCCGCCATCGAGAAGGCGCTCGCCCAGAGCCCCGACCTGAACCGGCGCGGCGCCCAGGGTCGAACACTGCTCATGGAGGTGGTGCTGGAGAAGCGGCTCGACCTCGCGAAGATCCTGCTCGAGCACGGGGCCGACCCGAACCTCGCGGACCGGGACGGCGAGACCGCGCTGCACTTCGCCGCCCAGTCGCACCAGGCGGAGCTGACGCAGCTGCTCCTGGACAAGGGCGCGCGGGTCGATCCGCAGGACGCCCGGGGCGCGACGCCGCTGCACCGGGCGCTGGGCAGCTACCTGGGACAGGCCGAGGGGAACGCCATCTGGGCCCTGGTCCTCGCCGGCGCGGACCGCACCATCCAGGACGAGCACGGGGTCTCGCCCGAGGACCTCAGCCGCAAGCCCTCGAACTACGACCTGGGCCAGTTCTTCCGCTGACTCACCGGCAGGGCGGGCTCCCCGTCTCGCCGCTCGCGGACCACTTGCAGTGCGCGGTCGGCGAGTACGAAGACCATCCCGCCCAGGCCCGAGCACGGCGAGACCAGCGGCGCGGCCCCGGCCTTCAGCGGCGCCACCGGCCGGTCGCCGCAGCGCCCGACCCAGTGCCCCAGGGACAGCGCCTCGGGCGTGGTCGGGAAGGCGAGCGCCCTCGCCGCGGCCGAGCCGGTGAAGGCGTAGTCCGCCAGCGCGTGGATGCGCCGCGCCGTGGCCCACTCGTCGTGCGCGTTGTTCCCGGTCCCGGGGCCGCCCGACGCCGTGTTGTAGGTCGCCGGGGTGGTGTGGCCGGCGTTGAGCTGGAGGCCGTCGCAGGAGTCGCTCTCCACCAGCATCCAGCCCTTCTCCGCGAGCCCCGGCGGCAGCTTCTCCCAGATGTCGTGGACCGCGATCTGGTGGTCGTTCACGTCGTCGTCCGCGTAGACCTGCACCACCGTCTTCACGTCGGCGGGGAGCTGGTGGAAGTGGTCGTTGTCGGCGGTGGGGTTCGCGAGGTTCGGGTACGAGAACCACGGCGCCATGATGAACATCATCCGCCCCGCGCTGCCCCAGGCCGCGGTGAGGCCGTTCTCGGTGGGCGCCCCGAAGGCGCGCCGGGCCAGCTCCGGCGTCGCTCCGCCGCCGAACGAGTGCCCCACGAAGCCCACGCGCGTGAGGTCGAACCGGTCGCCGAAGGCCGCGACGGCCTCGAGGAAGCCGCGCCAGAGCGTCGCGTACTGCTTCAGCCTGCCGCCGCTCGCCTGGTAGGGGACGAAGACGAGGTTGTAGCCGTTGCTCGCGAGCCGCTCGAACAGCTCGCGCTGCGAGGCCGGGTCGGAGCCGCCGTACGGGTGGGAATAGAAGAGCACAGGGTAGGCGGCCGTCCCCGCGGGGCGGAACACCGTCACGTTGTGGTCGGGCCACTCCGGGTTCACCACGCTCGAGTCCAGGACGACCTCGAGCGGCCCCTTCACGCCGTACTTCAGCGGGTGGGAGTAGTGCTCCAGCAGGTGGTCGTCCTCGACGAACGGCCGCGGAGCGCAGGTCGGGCCGGCCGACCCGTCGGGGATGGCTACATCCGCCGCCGACGCGTCCCAGGCCGCTGCGGCGTCAGGGCCCGGAGACATCGAGGCATCCGCGGGCTCGCTCGCGTCCGGGACCGGCCCGGCGTCGGGGAGGTCGGCAGCATCCACTGCTCCACCCGCGTCCGCCCCCGGCGGCGGGGGGACCGACAACGGCGTCTCGCAGGCTGCAAAGAAGAGGACCAGCAGGGCACAAGGAAGGCGCATGGGGGGCTCGAACACGCGAGCGCCGCGCGAGTTGCGGGCGGACGCTCGGCGCGGCGGAGCCGCGGTCGAGAGTCGAGAGCAGGCCTCTCGACCCGCTGGCCGCTTGCGCCACCAATCTTTCTTCTCGACCCGAGAAGCTTTCGAATGTTCTTCGTTCAGACTCAGCAGCAGGGAGACCCGGCACAGTCCCCGGAGCAGAAGGGCGGGCCGCAGCAGGTGCGTCCGCTCGGGCTGCAGCAGCCCTTGGGACAGGGCGAGCCGCCACAGGTCGAGCCCGACGAGCCGATCTTGTGGATGCACATCTTCTCCCCGTCGCCGCCGCACGACCACCCGGTGGGACACTCGGGGCTCTGGGCCCCGCCGCTGTCGGCCGAGCACCTCAGATAGCAGCCGTAGCCACAGACCCAGTGCTTCGGGTCCGGGCCGCAGTCCGCGGCGGTGGAGCAGCTCGTCACCCGACAGAAGTCCTGGTACCCCTGGCCACAGGACAGCTTCTCCACCTTGCAGCCGGTGCTGCACGGAAGAAAGCAGGCGCCGGTGGCCGTGGTCGTGCCGTCCAGCTCGGAGCAAGGCGTGGTGAACCAGTCCGGCACCTTGGGCTGGCGACCGTCACAGCCGTCGGTCCAGGTCCCGTCATTGCACCCAGCCCTCGCGTCGGCGAGCCCCTTGAACTTGGGCCAGTAGAAGTAGACCCAGGAGGTGCCGTGGTCGCACTTGCCCAGGCAGGCGTCGGTGAACGGACAGCCGTCCTCCTGCCAGGAGCCGCCGTTGCCCTGGCAGAGCGAGATGCCCCTCTTCCCCTCGTAGCTGGAGCCTTGGGAACAGAACTCGCCGTCGAAGAAGCAGGCCCCCTGCTTGGGCTCGCAGCCCGAGACCGTCAGGCCCGCAACGACCAGGGCCACGCGCAGCGCGTGTGCGCTCATGCTCCCCTCCCTCGGAAGGCCCGCGGTCGGCGGGCGGAACGCAGCCATTATGCGCCACTCTCCCTCGGGGGTCCCAGGCGTGAGCCGCCCGCGCAGCAAACACTCCTGGTGAGTGCTAGGGTCCCGCGCCGATGAACGGTCGCCTGCTCCTCGGCGTGGCCCTGACCTCCCTCGTCGCCGCCGGCGCGCTGGCGGATCGGGATGGCCTCGGCCGATGGCGAGGGAGATTCCTCGCCGACCTGCTGCCCGGCGCCGCGTGGACCGCGGAGCCCGACCAGGACGAGGCGGAGTTCGGCGCCAGCGTCACCGGCGTGGGGGACGTGGACGGCGACGGCTACGACGACGTGCTGGTCGGCGCTTACCGCTTCAACGACGGACAGAGCGACGAGGGCCGGGCCTACCTCTACCGCGGCGGCCCGGACGGCCTGGGCCGGACGCCCGCCTGGACCGCCGAGCCGAACCAGGCCAACGCGTGGTTCGGCTACCGGGTCGCCGCGGCTGGAGACGTGAACGGCGACGGCTTCGACGACGTGGCGGGCGCCTCGCCGCGCTACGACAACGGCCAGGACAACGAGGGCCGGGTCTCGGTCTTCCTGGGGAGCAAGGCAGGGCTCGCGGCCACGTCCGCCTTCCGGCTGGAACCAAACCAGGCCAGCGCGTCCTTCGGGGAGGCGCTCGGGAGTGCCGGGGACGTGAACGGCGATGGCTTCGACGACCTGCTCGTCGGCGCCCCGGACCACGACGGCGGGGAG
>CAZAIE010000517.1:0-5764 GCA_964485035.1 uncultured Myxococcaceae bacterium
GGCGCGCTCGGGCACGGGGACCGGGTCCGGCGCGCCCGCGCCGAGGGAGGGGATCTTCACGCCGGCGAGCCCCTTGCTCCCCACGCCCAGCCGACGACCGACCGCGACGTACATGAACAGCGCCACCGAGAGGCAGACGATGACCGCCAGGGCCCACACCGGGAAGCCCACGGTGGGAGGCTTGGGCTTGGGCCGCTCCGGCTCCGGGGGCACGTGCCAGTCGTTGGTGGTGCGCGGGTGCGCGCCGTCGATGTCGCCCGAGTCGAAGGCGGCGTCGGGCACTTGCTGGGGCTCCTCGGTCTCCGCGCGCCGCCGGGTCACCTCGGAGGACGTGGGCCGGGGCTGCTCGGCGGTCTCGGGAGGGCGCTCGGTGCGCACGGTCGGCTTCACCGCGGCGCGCTTCGGGCGGGAGGCGAGCCGCGGGGCGTCGGGCATCGCCCCGGGCGGCGCGTCCCACTCCTCGAAGGACTTCGCGGGCGCGGCCGGCATCGACGCCTCCCCTGGGAAGCTCGGAGGCACGGGACCAGTCTCGACCGTGTCCGGCACCACCGGGATGCTGCTGCTGGTGAAGGAGCCCCGCTCCTCGAAGACCGGGACGTCCCCGGTGGGCACCGCTCCGTCCACCGTCTGCAGGGTGAAGGCCTCGGTGAAGGGCACGCCCCCCGAGGTGGCGCCGCTCACCGCGACCTCGTTGGGGAAGAGCTCCTTCACGAACTTCACCGAGTCACCGGCGCCGGGCGCATAGCCCAGGACCGAGAACAGGCCGCGCAGGGCGTCGGAGAGGTCGGCCGCGTTCTTGTACCGGCGCGGGGCGGCGGTATCGAGCGCCCGCATGATCACCGGGTCGAGCCGGGCGTTCAGCCGCCGCTCCAGGCGAGAGGGCGGCGTCAGCGCGTCGCGCTTGGTCGAGAGCCCCCCGCCGCGCACCGAGCCCACGTCGCGCAGGGTGAGCAGCTCGTAGGCGATGGACCCGAGGCTGTACACGTCGGCCGCCGGCGCGCCGGGGGTCGCCCCGCGGATCTCCGGGGCGCGGTAGCCGCTGCGCCCCTTCCCTGCCAGCGCGCGCAGCGTGGGCGAGGCGTTCATCGCCTCCAAGGCCCCGAAGTCCACCACCCGGACCTTCCCGTCGGCGCCCAGCAGGATGTTGCCCGGGGTGATGGCCCCGTGGACCCAGCCGGACCGGTGCGCCGCCGCCACCACCTGCGCCGCCTCGGCGACGATGTACAGCGCCAGCGCCGGCGGGAGCACGACCTCCTTCGTGGAGAGCCGCCGCAGCGCGTCGCCCAGGTTGTAGCCGTCGATGAAGGGGCGCACCGCGGCGATGCGCATCTGCACCAGGCCCACCTCGTCGAAGCCGATGGCCGCAGGGTTTTTCAGGGCGCGGGTGCGCGCGGCGGTGTCGGCCAGCGCCTTGGCGTACTCCGGCTCGCAGGCCTTGCTCGTGAACAGCTTGATCAGCACCTCGCCGCCACCAGAGCCCTCGACGAGGCCCTTGTAGTGCTCGGCGAGCGAGCCCTCTTCCAGCTTCACCAGGAGGCGGTACCGACGTCCCATGAGCGGACAGTCATACCCTCAAAAGCCTAGAGAAGTCTCCAGGTTTGGCCGCCTGGCCCCGGGGGCTTCGGAGCCGCGGCTCAGCGGCGGCGCTTCGGGGCGCGCACCGCGTCGAAGACGAACCCGCACCACGGGCACGTCCCCCGCGCGATGGACTGCACGGGCAGCGAGCACCCCGGGCAGCGGATCCCCGAGCGCTCGGGCTCGGGGGCGGGGGTCCTCCTGGGAGCGGGTCGCAGCGCCGCGAGCTCGCGCTCCAGGCTCGCCAGCCGCGTCTCCAGCTCCGCGACCCGGACCCCCAGTGTCTTGGGCCTCGACCGCTTCCCCACCGCCATGACGTGCCTCGCTTCTTGCGACCGGCTCCGACTGTCTCACGCGTCGGGTGCAACGCAAGAAACCCGCCGGTGCGCGTTGGCGGGGCCCGGGTCCGCGTGCTATCCGGTCCGCATGTCGACCGACCCCTCCCCCACTCTCGACGTGCTCGCCGACCGCAGGCTGCAGGAGCTGCTCGGCCAGGGCCCCGAGGTGCCGCGCGCCCGCCAGGTGTTCGTGAACCGCAACCTGAAGATGGCCGGCATCGAGCTGGTGGGCTTCGACATGGACTACACCGTGGCGCGCTACGCCAAGCGGTCCATCGAGCAGCTCTCCTTCGACATGACCCTGGACCGGATGGTCCGCAAGCGCGGCTGGCCGGAGTCGCTGCGCTCGCTCACCTACGACCACGACTTCGTGATGCGCGGCCTGGCGCTCGACCGCGCCACCGGCAACATGCTGAAGATGGACCGCTACCGCTACGTCGGCCGCGGCTACCACGGGCGCACGCTGCTCGAGAGCGAGGAGAAGCGGCGGCTCTACCGGGGCGAGAAGATCGACCTGAAGAGCGTGCGCTTCGCGTGGATCGACACCCTCTTCGCGCTCCCCGAGGCCTGCCTCTACGCCGCGGTCATCGAGGCGCTGGAGGCGGCCGGGCAGAAGGTGGACTTCGACCGCCTCTACGTGGACATCCGCGAGTGCATCGACGAGGTGCACCGCGACGACAGCCTGAAGGCGGTCATGCGCCAGGACCTCGCGCGCTTCGTGCTGCCCGACCCGGAGCTGGGGCCCACGCTGCACAAGCTGCGCTCGGGGGGCAAGAAGCTGTTCCTGCTCACCAACTCCGCCTGGGACTTCACCGACGTGGTGATGCGCTTCCTGCTCGACGGCAAGCTCGCCGAGTACCCGAGCTGGCGGCACTACTTCGACGTGGTGGTCGCCGCGGCGCGCAAGCCGGGGTTCTTCACCGAGGGCAGCCCCTTCGTCGAGGTCGATCCCTCCACGGGCCAGGTGCTGGGCGAGGCGCGGACGCTGGAGCGCGGGAAGGTCTACCACGGCGGCAACCTCGCCGACTTCGAGCGCCTGGTGGGCATCGGCGGGGAGAAGGTGCTCTACGTCGGCGACCACATCTACGGCGACATCCTCAAGAGCAAGAAGACCACCCTCTGGCGCACCTGCCTCGTCATCGAGGAACTGGAGGACGAGATCGCCTACACCGAGGAGCACGGCCCGGAGCTGTCCCGGCTGGCCGCACTCGAGGCGCTCCGCGGCCAGCTCGACGAGGAGATCAGTTCGCGCAAGCTGGTGCTGGCCACGCTGGAGAAGCGCCTCGCCGCGAAGGAGCGTCCGGAGGGCGACCCCGCCGAGGAGCAGCGCCGCCACCAGAAGTCCGACCTCGAGCGCCTGCGGCGTGCGCTACGGCAGGCGGCCGAGGAGATCGAAGCGCTGGAGACCCATGTCGAGAACGGCTTCAACCCGTACTGGGGGCTGATGTTCAAGGAGGGCACCGAGCACAGCCGCTTCGGGGAGCAGGTGGACCGCTACGCCTGCATCTACACCAGCCGCGTCTCCAACCTCCTGGCCTACTCGCCCATGCAGTACTTCCGCTCGCCGCGGGACTCGATGCCGCACGAGCGCAACCGCTGAAGCGGGAGCCCCGCTAGAACGTCCCCGAGAGGCCCACCGTCGCGCCGCCCGGCCCGGCCACGACGACCGGGGTCACCGAAGCAGGGCCGCCGGTGAACCAGAGGACGACCCCCGCCGCCACGGCGACCCCGCCGGCGACCCAGAAGACGTCCGCGGCGATGGAGTTGGCCTTCATCGCCTGCAGCCGGCCCCGCGCCTCGGAGGCGTCCGCAGCGAGGACCCCTCCGGTCTTGGAGCCGGTTGCCTTCTCTGCAGCCGCCTGCAGGTCCTTGGCGGCTTGCGCCTGCGCCGAGGACTCCAGCGCGAAGCCCACCCCGCCCCCGGCCAGCCCGTGACCGAACACGCCCAGCACCAACGCCCCGACGCGCTGCCCGGTGAGCATCGACGGCGGCGGCGGGGGCGGACCGTGCGCCGGGGTGGCCTCGCCGCCCTCGGCCACCCTGACGTTGGCCTCCTGCTCGAACATCACCCCAGTGATTGCGCTGTTCTTCAGGTCCACCTTCAACACCGACACCCGCGCGAAGCGGACGTCCACCCACTTGTCGAAGTCCGCAAACCCCGCCTTCACGATCTTCAGGGCGTGCTTGCCCGGCAGCAGGTTGGGGATGGGCGCCTTCAGCGGGGTCTTGCCCACCGGTCGCCCGTCCACGAACACCTCGGCGCCTGCCTCCGCCACCTCGACCTGGATGGTGCCCGCGTACTGGGACGGGAGCAGCAGCTTGTAGGCCGCCCCGCGCACCCCGTCGATGAGCACCTCACGCTCGCCGGAGATGAGCTCGGTGATGCGCGAGTCCTCGCGCGCCCCGCGGACCAGGATGCGCTTCAGGTCGATGGAGTAGGCCTCGCCCACGCCCGCCACGGTGCCGGTGACCACCTCGTCGGCGCCGAGCCGGCCGCCCGCCGCCGCCAGGCACCGCTCCTCCCCCTTGCACTCGGCCCCCGGGAGCGTCCGGCCAGCCCGGCTCAGGTCCAAAAGGCTGATGCCGGGCAGCTTCGCCACCTCGGCACGCAGAAAGCCGAGCAGGCTCGAGGCCACGTCCTCGCCCACACCCAGGCTCCCCAGCGGCAGCACCACCACCCGGCGCTGGTGCGGGGCGGCGGCGTGGGCCGGGCCCGGAACGAACAGGGCCGCGAGCACCAGGGCGGCCACCAGACGGAGCACGTGCATGTGTCTGAACTCCCAGTGGTTTCGGACCGTGCGCCGGACTCTACCACCCGGCCTCGAGCCTCGCGAGACGGCTCAAGGCCGGACGCAGGCCGGCTGGGGCCCCGAGGCGCAGCCGTACAGCAGCGAGTCGGTCACGCAGAGCACCTCGCCGAAGACGCCGCCCTCGAACAGGTCCCCGACGATGGGGAGCACCGACTCGGCGTTGGAGCGGCCTTCCCCGGCGTCGCCTGGCGGCCGCGTGTCGAGCATCACGGCACAGAGCCGGCGCGCAGCCGCGATGCCATCCTCGTCGGTGCGGATCATCTCGAGGGTTCGCTTGAGAAAGGTCAGCAGGCTCATGCGGTCGTCGAGGGCCGCGATGCCGTCCAGCGCCCCGATGACCTGCTCGAGGCCGATGACGTCCTGCTTGTACATGAGGGCGAACAGCATCTTCAGTGTCGCCGACTCCGGGTCGGCCGACTGCAGGCAGGTGAGCTGCGCCCGCAGCAGGGAGAGCAAGGGGTTCTTGCGAGCGGGGTCGAGCAGGTCCATCAGCAGCGGGCGTGCGACGCCGTGGGGCTTGTCCAGGTCGGCGAGCTCGTGGGCGCCAATCAGCGCGTCCAGCAGGCTGCGCAGCTTCGACCACTTCGGGTCCTCGCGGCGCATCTTCAGGGTGTTCGTGAACAGGTCGTTCAGCTTCACCTCGAGGCTGCGGTGGTAGTGGACGACGAATCCCTCGGAGTCTTCGGGCATCGCCTGGATGTTCTTGATGAGCAAGTTCCCGAAGGCCACCAGCTCTGCCTCGCCCATCAGCGAGTTGGCCTGCTCCATCAACCCGGCAATCCCCGGCTCCGCGAGCAGCTCATGCAACTGCGACAGGATCCGGTGAGGGCGGTCGGGCTCCTGGACGGTCGGCTCCAGGAACGTCAGCAGGCTGATCCACATGTCCAGCATGTCCTCGGTCCGGCACTGGGCCGTGGTGCAGGTCTTGGCGAAGACCTGCGCCACCTCGTAGTGCGGCGGTTCGAGCCCCGCCCCGGTCACGTAGCCCACGAAGTTGCCGATGAACGGGTCGAGCAGGTTCACCGCCTCGATGCCCTTGCC
>CAZAIE010000518.1:0-5756 GCA_964485035.1 uncultured Myxococcaceae bacterium
GTCTGGGCGAGCTGCGGCGACGAGCGAAAGTGGCAGGCCTTCGACGGCACCCGCTTCCACGAGGCGAAGGAGCCCGACGACCTCCCTGCGCTCGCCTCCCGCGTGGCCGCCGACAAGGCGCTGTGGGTCACCTCGCGCGACCCGCTGGTCGTCACCGCGACCAACGCCCGCCGGCTGGTCCGGCTGGGGCTGGACGGAAAGGCGGAGGACCGCACTGCCGAGGTGAGCGCGACCCGCGAGGACACCCTGGAGCTGCTCGGCGCCGGCGGCGTGGTGGTGGTCCGCAACGGCCAGGCGCTCTTCGTGGTCGACGGCGCGAAGCTGGTGGCGCTCCCCGCGCCGATGGTGGACCTCTACCGCGTGCTGGGGGTACTGCCGGTGCTGGGCACGGGCAGCTCCACCCGCTTCTTCCTGCACCT
Organism: uncultured Myxococcaceae bacterium; assembly: GCA_964485035.1. Taxonomy (GTDB): domain Bacteria; phylum Myxococcota; class Myxococcia; order Myxococcales; family UBA5297; genus CAZAIE01. Next base: position 420 of record CAZAIE010000518.1, read on the forward strand.
CGCGGAGGGCGCGGGTTCGCCCGGCACGCCCGACCTGGTGCGCCTCTACCGCTGGGACGGCGCGGCTTGGAAGCAGGCGCAGATCAGCGACGAGGCCGGCTACCTGCGGACCTCGGGCTTCCCGCGTCTCTTCGTCCCCATCGGCGGCGGCGACGTCATCGGCCTCTCCACCCAGCTCCCCCCGCAGGACCGCGTGGTCACCTGCACCTTCGCGCGCTGGAACGGGACGACCCTTACGGCCCAGCAGTTCCGGCTCTCGGTCGACGTGGGCTACTTCGGGCCGCAGCAGCTCCTGGTCCGCCAGGACCAGAGCCTGCTGCTCCTGGGCAACGAGACCGAGGGCGACACCAGCATCACCAGCCGGCTCTCGGCGTATCGGTTCACCGGCGAGGACTTCCGCCGGCGCGAGGAGTTGCTCACCGTCCAGAGCTGCGAGGCGGGCTCGTGCGACCGGGCCGCCTCGGACCCTGCCCTGCTCTCGGACGGTGGGGTCCTCTACTCCGTCACCAGCAAGGACGGCTTCGAGGTCTGGACGGGCAGGCCGTAAGCCGTGCCCATCGCCTTCCTCGACGTGCAGTACACCGACCCCTCTGCTGCCGCCGCCGCGGTGGTGCTCGCGGAGTGGACCGACGCCGTGGCGCTGGAGGAGCGCGTGGTTCGGGTGCCCCAGGTCGCCCCCTACGTCCCCGGCGCGTTCTTCGAGCGCGAGCTGCCCTGCCTGCTGGCGGTCCTCGGACAGGTGCAGGCCCCGCTCCAGGCTGTGGTGGTGGACGGGTACGTCTGGCTCGACGCCACCCGCCCCGGCCTCGGCGCGCACCTCGCCGCCCACTTCCGGGAGAGGGGCACGCCCTGTCCGGTGGTCGGCGTCGCCAAGACGCGATTCGGCCCGCCGGCTGCGCCCTCCCCTTCTCCCCATGCGGCCGTGGAGGTCCTGCGCGGGACGAGCCGCCGTCCACTCTTCGTCACCGCCGACGGACTCGCGGCCACACAGGCGGCCCAGAGGGTCGCAGCCATGCACGGGGCCGATCGGATTCCCTGGGCGCTCTCCCGGGTCGATCGGCTGTGCCGCGAGGCGGCGCATCCCCAGGCAGTGGCGTGCATCCAACCCGGCGAGGTCGACGCATGAGAGAGCTGCCGGAGTTTGCCCGGGTGGTACGAACACTGCCCGCCGGGGACCATGCCTACCTGGAGCTGCTGCCGCACGCCGCGCGGTCGCCGGCGATGGCCCGCGCCCTCCCCGACCCCGTGCAGCGCGAGCGGCTCCTGCGAGACGCCAAGGTCCAGCTGCGGGGCGGCCGTGGCTATGCCTTCATCGACGTCGAGGCGCCCTGCATCGTCCTTTCGGAGTGGTACTACCGCGAGGGGGCGGACCTCGACCTGTACATGGACCTGCTGCACGAGCTGACCCACCTGCGCCAGCTGGAGGAGGGCTTCGACCTCTGGGACGAGCGCTTCGCCTACGTGGACCGGCCCACCGAGGTCGAGGGCTACGCGGTGGCCATCGAGGAGGGCAGGCGGCTGGGGATGACCGACGACGACGTCTTCCGCCACCTCTCGAACCCCTGGATGACCGACCCCGACGTCCGCCGGCTCATGGCCCACGTCGACTCCTTCCTGGACGGTGACCCGCTGCCCAACCTGGAGCTGGCCCGGCAGGTCGTGAGCCGCCAGGTGCGTCGTCCCTGGTAGTCCCCGCGAGGTGAATCGGGGGCGAAAACCGGGACCCGGCCCGTTATCGGTTGGGCGATGTCCGCCCCGGCGCACCGCTACCTCGTGGTCTCGGACCTGCACCTGGCCGACGTCGAGGAGCACGACGACGGCTGGATGGAGCACAAGGGACCGCAGCACGTCTTCGACGGCGCCTTCGCCGACCTGCTCGCCTGGTTCATGGCCCGCGGCCGCGAGCCGCTGACTCTGGTGCTCAACGGCGACCTCGTGGACTTCGACCTCGTGACCGCGTGCCCCGACCCAGCGCCCTGGCCGGTGTCGCGAGCGGAGCGCCAGCGCGGCCTCGACGCCACCGGCCCCAAGTCCGCCTGGAAGCTCCAGCGCATCCTCGAGGGCCACCCCCAGTTCGTCTCGGCGCTGGCCAGCTTCCTCGCCCAGGGGCACCGCATCGTCTACCTCTTGGGCAACCATGACCGGGAGCTGTTCTTCCCCGAGGTCCAGCAGGTCTTCCTCGACGCCATCGGCGTGGTCCTGAAGGGCCTGGGGGCGACGCTCGCCGAGGGCGCGCTGCGGTTCGAGCCCTGGTTCTTCTACGACCGCGGGCGCCTCTACGTGGAGCACGGGCAGCAGTACGACGACTACACCTCGTTCCGGCACCTGCTCTGGCCGGTGCTCCCCGGCCCCGAGGGCCCGACGCTGGCACTGCCCATGGGGAACCTCACCAACCGCTACCTGATGAGCCGGATGGGGTACTTCAATCCGCACGCCTCGGACTACATCCTCAACGTCTACCGCTACCTCGTGCACTGGCTGCGCTTCTACGCCTTCACCCGGCGCGGGCTGTTCTTCGTCTGGCTGTTCGGGAGCATCCGGGTCGTGGCGCGGATGCTGAAGACCAAGCGGCTCCTGCACCCGCCGCCCCCACAGGCCGAGGCCCGTCTCCTGGAGGTCGCGCACGAGAACGGCCTCACCCCGGAGGAGGGCCGCCGGCTCGCCGGGCTGCAGAAGAAGCCCATCACCAGCCGCATGTTCCGGCTCCTGCGCGAGCTGTGGGTCGACCGGGCGGCCATCGCCGTGGCCATGACCGCGGGGACGGCCGCGCTGGCCCTGTCCCCCGCCCCGCTGTGGACCAAGCTGATGCTCCCGCTCTCGGTCTTCCCGCTCATCTACCTGCTCTACGAGGCGCTGGCGGAGGGCGAGACCATCTTCACCATCGAGAAGGAGATCCCCCGGCGGGCGCGCCTCATCGCCGAGCTGCTCCCCGCCCGGGTCATCACCTTCGGACACACCCACAAGCCGCGGCAGTTCCCGCTCTCGCGGCGGACCACCTTCGTGGACACGGGGACGTGGGCGCCGGTGACGCACGAGCCACGCCGCTTCCGCATCGCCGGACGCGTGCAGCCCCGGGTGCTGGCCCCGGGGCTGCGCAACTACCTGGAGGTCACCTTCCGCGAGGGGGCCGAGGACCCGGACGTGGTGTTCGGGTCCTGGACCTGAGCGGCGCTACGGGCTGACCTGGACTGGCTCCTCCTCGGGCTCCTCGGGCACCTGCTCCTCGCCCGCCGAGCGCAGGTAGACCAGCTCGGCGGCGATGGCGTTCACCGTCTTGCGGATCTGCGCCTCGGTGTGCGTCGCCGAGAGGAAGAAGCGCAGCCGGGAGGCGTTCTCGTCCACCGCCGGGTAGACGATGGGCTGCACGTTGATGCCCCGGTCCGCCAGGCGCTGCGAGAGCATGAGGCACATCAGCGAGTTGCCGATGATGGCCGGCACCACCGCCGAGCCGTCGCTGAGCCCGGTGTCGATGCCCTTCGCCTTGGCCAGCTGCACGAAGAGGCGGCAGCGGTCGTGGAGCGTCGTCACATACTCGGGGTGCGCCTTGATCTCCCGGATGGCGCCCAGCGCGGCCCCGGCGTTCGCGGGGCTTAGGCCAGCCGAGAAGACGAAGCCGGGCGCGGAGTACTTCACGTAGTCGACCAGGGCCTTGGTCCCGGCGATGTACCCGCCGCAGCTGGCGAAGGACTTGGAGAGCGTGCCCATCCACACGTCCACGTCCTTGCGGTTCACGTGGAAGTGCTCGCCGATGCCGCGCGCGGTGGCGCCCATCACCCCCACCGAGTGCGCCTCGTCGACGAAGAGCAGGAACTTGTGCTTGTTGCGCAGCTCGATGAACTTCGGCAGGTCGGGGTAGTCGCCGTCCATCGAGTACACGCCCTCGATGGCCACCAGCACCTTCTTGTAGTGCGGGCGCAGCTGGGTGAGCAGCTGGTCCAGCGCCTTCCAGTCGCTGTGCGGGAAGGGCCGGCGCTTGGCGCCGCTGAGGATGGCCCCCTGCTGGATGCTGTTGTGCGCCAGCGAGTCGTGGAGGATGAGGTCGCCCTCGCCCATCATGAAGCCGATGACCGTCTCGTTGGTGGCATGCCCCGCGGTGAAGCAGACCGCCGCCTCGGTGCCGAGGAAGTCGGCCAGCTCCGCCTCCAGTTCGCGGTGGATGGGCTTCTCGCCGGAAGCCACGCGGCTGGCCGAGACCGACGTCCCGTAGCGGTCCACGGCCGCCTTGGCCGAGGCGCTCACGTTCGGGTTCCCGGAGAGCCCGAGGTAGTTGTAGGACGAGTAATTGATCATCGGCTTGCCGTCGACGATCGACATGTCCCGCGCGATGCCGTCGTTGATGTGGAAGTACGGGTTGTCCAGCCCGAACTCCGCGGCGGCGCTCAGCTTCTCCTTCAGGTCCTTCACGCCCTGGAACTTCTCGACGTTCCAGTGCTCCTCGGCGATCTCGACCACCGGCTTCGTCGCCCCGTTGCCGCCTGCGACGCTGGTCTTGGAAGCCTCCAGCAGCTTCGCCTGCGCGTCGGTCATGACCGCGATGAGCCGGCCCTGCGCGTCCTCGAACTGGATGGAACCGACGAGGGTGTCGGCGCCCGCCGAGCCCAGCACCAGCGTGCACTTCACCGGCCCGGTGAACGGCGCCACCTGGACGTAGCGCTTGAAGCCCAGCGGCAGCGCCTGCTTCCCCAGGTTCGCCCAGACGAAGTACAGGACCAGCTGGAACGCGGAGTCCACCACCAGCGGGTCCACCGCCCAGCCGGCGCGGTCGGTTCCGGGCATCAGGTCCTGCGGGCGGCTCGGCCGCACCCAGCCCACGATGTGCTTCTCGCCCAGCCGCTCGACCCGCTCGATGCCGCGCAGGCTGGGGCCGTGGAAGGCCACCTCGCGGTAGAACGCGTCCAGGGCCAGGGGCAGCGGCTTCGCCGCGTCCTCGGGGATGACCAGGGCCACGGGCTTGCCGGGCAGCACCGCCTGGGCCCGGTAGCTCACGCGGCCGTTGGCGCGCAGCTCGAGGTGCGCGGGCTCCGTCCCCTTCTGCTTCAGCTCGGTCTCCACGCTCAACGGCGCCTTCACCTCGACGCCGTTGAAGAGCTGGAGGTTGTGCACGTCCAGGCCCGGGCCCAGCCGCTCCTGCGCCAGCGCTGCGAGCAGGTCCAGCGCCGAGGCCATGGGCAGGATGGGCGTGCCCTTGATCTGGTGGTCGTCCAGGTAGGGGTGCGACTGCGTCGAGAGGGTGAGCTGCGCCCGCAGCTCGCTCCTCGCCGGAGGCTGGCCCAGGCCCACCAGGACCTCACCGCCGGTCTTCCCCGCCAGCTGGCGGGGAAGACCGGCGGTGAGGTC
>CAZAIE010000519.1:0-5745 GCA_964485035.1 uncultured Myxococcaceae bacterium
GCGACTACGAGTGCCCGCACTGCTCCCGGGAGCACTCCGAGGTCCGCGCGAACCTGCGACACTTCCCCGAGGTCCGGCTGGTCCACCGCAACTTCCCGCTGGACCACGCCTGCAACCCCATCGTCAAGCGCCCCTTCCATCCCAATGCCTGCCAGCGCGCGCTCGCCGCCATCTGTGCGGGGAAGCAGGGCCGGTTCTGGGAGATGAACGATCGGCTCTTCCTCGGCCAGCGCAACAAGGCCATCGACGTGCACGTCCTGGCGCAGCAGGTGGGCCTCTCGGCGGAGCGGTTCTCCGAGTGTCTCGAGTCGCCGGAGGCCAAGCAGGAGTTGACGGCCGACATGGACGCCGCCCGGGCGCGGGGCGTGGACGGCACCCCCTGGTTTCTCGTCGATGCGGTGGGCTTCGCAGGGAAGCTCGACTTCCACAAGCTCGCCCTGGCGGTCTGCGCTCAGGAGCAGGGCAAGTTCGCCCCCGTCCGGGAGCAGCTCTTCTCTCGCGGCGACAAGGACGCGACCGCGGAATCGCTGGCCAAGACCTTCGGCCTCGACCTGGGGCGATACCAGAACTGCATCGACCGTCATCTGGCGAAGTAGTCGCTGGCAGGTCAGCAGCTCCACCATGTCAGTTTTATTGACTTTTCCCAGATCCGTGGGTGGGGCTACCACTTTGGCGGGAAATGTCGTATGGTCTGCGACAGTTCGGCAGGTGGTGGGTCCTTCGGACACGTGAAGGCCGCAACAGCCACCCCAAGGGGCGTAGGACATGTTGACCACGATGATGCTGGCGCTGACGCTGACCTCCCTCAAGCTCGAGACCCCGCAGTTCCAGAAGGCTCCCAAGATGGAGCTTGAGCTCCCGAGCGTTCCCAAGGTCGAGGCGTTGCAGGGCCCGGCGAAGTCGAAGGTCGAGCTGAACCTGCGCAAGACCGAGGAGACGGGGACGCTCCAGGCCAGCCCGGCCAGGGTCGAGGAGATCCAGATCGCCCAGGCGTTCGTCCAGGGCAGCCGGGGGCTGCGCGCGCTGGAGCCGGTCGACACGTTCCTCGTGGCCGCGGCGCCCGCCCAGCTGCCTTCGTTCCGCGCCTGCGTGCGCGTGGCCTCTCCCGACCGGATGCCCGCCCGCGTCCGTGCGCAGCTGCGCCTGCCCGGCGGGTCCGAGGTGGCGAGCGTTTCGCGCAGCGTCTCGTTCGAGAAGGAGTGGACCGACGTGGTGTTCGACTTCGCGAACCTCAAGGTGGCGCACGGCGGGACCTACAAGCTGGTGGTGACCCTGGACGGGGAGTTCGCGGCCGAGGCGCCGCTCGAGGTCCGGGTGCTCAAGCAAGCCGCGGCGTCGTCGGGCCGGTAGCACTGCGACGACAGCGCGGAGGGAGGGCCCGCGGCGACCCCGCCGGGCCCTTTCTTTTTTTCCTCGCCTGCCCCCAGGAGGGGTAGGCTTCCTGCGTTCTTGCGCCTCGCGTCCGGGTCGACGGCCCGCCTCGACTCCAGCTCTCGACTGGCCCGGACGGACCTTCCTGGCGCCTGAAGCGGGCCGCCGTGCTTGGGCTGACTTCACAGTTCCCGATGGCCAACCTCCTCCAGCAGAAGACCGCTGCTCGAAAAAGGAAGACCCCATGGCCGACAAGCGAATCGCCCTGAGGCGGGTGCGCAGCAACGCGATGCGCGCCAAGCCCACCGACACCCGGAAGCTGGGCTTCGGCAAGTACTTCTCCGACCACTTCTTCGCCACCGAGTTCGACCGGACCAACGGCTGGCACCTCACGCGCATCGAGCCGATGCGCAACCTGCAGCTCGACCCGGCCGCCATCTGCCTGCACTACGGCCAGGAGATCTTCGAGGGGCTGAAGGCCTACCGCGGCAAGGACAACGGCATCTACCTCTTCCGCTGGCAGAAGAACGCCGAGCGGTTCCAGAACTCGGCCAAGCGGCTGATGATGGAGTGCCCGGACGTCGACTTCTTCGGGCGCGCGGTGAAGTCGCTGGTCCTGCTGGAGAAGGACTGGATCCCCCAGGACCCCTCGTGCTCGCTGTACATCCGCCCCACGCTCATCGCCACCGACCCGTACCTGGGCGTGCGCCCGGGCGACGAGTACGCGTTCTTCTGCATCGTGGGGCCGGTGGGCGCCTACTACCCCGAGGGCTTCAACCCGGTGCGCATCTGGGTCTCCGAGGAGGACGTGCGCGCAGTCCGCGGCGGCCTCGGCGAGGCGAAGACGGCGGCCAACTACGCCCACAGCCTCCACGCCCAGAAGAAGGCGGCCTCGCTCGGCTACAGCCAGGTCCTCTGGCTCGACGCCATCGAGCACCGCTACGTGGAGGAGGTGGGGACGATGAACATCTTCTTCGTCATGAAGGACGAGCTCATCACCCCGCCGCTGGGCGGCACCATCCTGCCCGGCGTCACGCGCGACAGCATCCTGCAGATCGCCCGGAGCTGGGGGATGAAGGTCACCGAGCGGCGCATCACCATCGACGAGGTGGTGGAGGCCGCCCAGACCGGTCAGCTGGTGGAGGCCTTCGGGACCGGGACCGCCGCGGTCATCGCCCCGGTGGGCGTGCTCTCGTACAAGGGCAAGGAGACCACCATCTCCAACAACCAGACGGGGCCCTTCGCGCGCCGGATGTTCGACTACCTCACCCGGCTGCAGCACGGCGAGGAGGCGGACCCGTTCGGCTGGGTCGAGCGCATCGACGGGCTGGACCTGGAGCAGCTCGCGGCCCAGGGCTGATCGACCCCAAGAGACCCGCGAACCCGCGAACCCGCGAGGCCCCGCGTCCCGAGACGCGGGGCTTCGTCGTATGCTGGCCGCGCCATGGCCCGACGTCCTGCCGAAGTCGAACGCATCACGAGCCTCATCGCCCTGGACGCCGACGCGCTGGTGAAGCGCCTCGCCGAGCGCAAGGACGAGATGGTGGCGATGTTCTCGCGCCACCGCGAGCGCGAGCCGCTGCTCACCCCGCTGCGCAGCTGGGTGCCGAGCGCCAGCTTCCAGGAGATCGTCCTGTTGCCGCCGCCGCTGCAGGCGGCGGTGAGCGCGTTCTACGAGGAGCTCGACGCGCTGCGCTGGTACTTCCGCTACACGAACGACATGCCCGGGACTGCGCAGCAGGTCTTCACCCACCACCTGCGCAGGCTCGAAGCGGCGCATGTCCGGCTGGTCGAGGAGCTGGGCCAGGCGCGGAATCCCGCCCCCAAGTCCGTGAAACCACGGACGCCTCGGCGCAGGCGTTCCAAGTGACCTTTTTCTGAGACACCAACCTGGGATTTTCGGTTGGCGGAGAGTACATTCTCGCCTCCCGCGGGCCGGCCAGGCGCCGTCCCGCGGCCCTTCACCGGAGGAACATCCATGGCAGCGAATTCCCAGGCGGTCCTCGCCATCGTCGAGTCCCGCCACGGGCAGCCCTTCACGGTCCTCGGTCCTCATCTCGAGGAGCAGGGCGGGAAGAAGACGCTCTGCATCCGCACCTTCCAGCCCGACGCGAAGTCGGTGGCGGTGGTGGACGCCAAGGGCAAGGTCCTCGCCGAGGCGACCAAGACGCACTCCCACGGCTTCTTCGAGGCGGACCTCGGACCGCGCCCGGCCGACACGCTGTACCGGCTGCGGCTGGAGACCTTCGGCGGGGCCACCACGGTGGTGGAGGACGCCTACTCCTTCCCCAGCCAGCTGTCGGACTTCGACCTGCACCTCCTGCGCGAGGGGACGCACTACCGCATCTGGGAGAAGATGGGCGCCCACCTGCTGGAGGTGCGCGGGGTGAAGGGCGTGCACTTCGGCGTCTGGGCCCCCAACGCCCAGCGCGTGAGCGTGGTGGGCGACTTCAACTCCTGGGACGGGCGCCGACACCCCATGCGCAAGCACGAGGGCAACGGCATCTGGGAGCTGTTCATCCCCGACCTCGGCGAGGGCGCGAACTACAAGTACGAGCTCAAGCTCTCCGATGGCGGCATCTCGCTGAAGACCGACCCCTACGCCTTCGCGGTGGAGCTGCCGCCGAAGACGGCGTCGTGCGTCCACAACCTGGCCGGGTACTCCTGGAAGGACGAGTCCTGGATCAAGAAGCGCGAGAAGTCGAACTACCTCGAGGAGCCGATCTCCGTCTACGAGATGCACTTCGGCTCCTGGCGCCGGATGGTGGAGGAGAACCGCTCGCTCTCGTACCGGGAGATGGCCAAGCAGCTCGCCGAGTACATCCGCGAGACCGGCTTCACCCACGTCGAGCTGATGCCCATCACCGAGCACCCGTTCTACGGCTCGTGGGGCTACCAGACGGTGAACCTCTTCGCCCCCACCGCGCGTTACGGCAACCCGCACGACCTGAAGTACTTCATCGACGAGATGCACCAGGCGGGCATCGGGGTCATCCTCGACTGGGTCCCGGCGCACTTCCCGTCCGACGCCTACGGCCTCGCGCGCTTCGACGGCACCTGCCTCTACGAGCACGCCGACCCGCGCAAGGGCAAGCACCCGGACTGGGGCACGCTGGTCTTCAACTACGGCCGCACCGAGGTCTTCAACTTCCTCGCCTCCAGCGCCCTGTTCTGGCTGAAGGAGTACCACTTCGACGGCCTGCGGGTGGACGCGGTGGCCTCGATGCTCTACCTCGACTACTCGCGCAAGCACGGCGAGTGGACGCCCAACAAGTTCGGCGGCAAGGAGAACCTCGAGGCCATCGAGTTCCTCAAGCACCTGAACCAGCTGGTGCACCGCGAGCAGCCGGGCGTGCTCACCATCGCCGAGGAGTCCACCTCCTGGCCGGGAGTCTCGCGGCCCACCTACCTCGGCGGCCTGGGCTTCAGCCTGAAGTGGAACATGGGGTGGATGCACGACATCCTGACGTACTTCTCCAAGGACCCCATCCACCGCAAGTACCATGCGAACCAGCTGACGTTCTCGATGCTGTACCAGTACAGCGAGAACTTCACCCTGGCGATCTCCCACGACGAGGTGGTGCACGGGAAGGGCTCGCTCATCGGCAAGATGCCCGGCGACGAGTGGCAGAAGCGGGCAAACCTCCGCGCCCTCTTGGGCTACATGATCGGCCACCCGGGCAAGAAGCTGCTCTTCATGGGCAGCGAGTTCGGGCAGTACCGCGAGTGGAACCACGACGGCAGCCTGGAGTGGCACCTCCTGCAGCACCCGGCGCACCAGGGCATCAAGCAGTGGATGAAGGACCTGCACCAGCTCTACCGGTCCGAGCCCGCGCTCTACGAGCAGGACTTCAAGCCCGAGGGCTTCCGGTGGATCGACTGCAACGACGCGGAGAGCTCCATCTACTCCTTCTACCGGCAGGGCAAGGACCCGTCGGACAAGGTGGTGTTCGTCTGCAACTTCACCCCGGTGGTCCGGCAGGAATACCGGGTCGGGCTGCCCGACGGCGGGGACTGGGTGGAGGTGCTCAACTCCGACGCCTCGGTGTACGGCGGCGGCAACGTCGGCAATGCGGGAGTCGTGGCGGCGCAGCACGCGCCCTGGCAGGGCCAGCCGTTCTCCGCGCCCCTGAAGATCCCGCCGCTCGGCGTGCTGGTGCTGCGCAAGCGCCGGCCGGACCCCGTGCCCGCCCCGCTGCCTGAGCCCAAGGCCGAGCCGAAGGCGCAGCCCAAGGCCGAGGTTGTCCCCGAGCCCAAGGCGAAGAAGGCGAAGAAGTAGCCGCAGGACGCGGCGAAGTCCGAACGAGCGGGCCGCCAGCCTCCGGGTTGGCGGCCCGCGTGCGTCTTCACTCCCTGGGCTTCACCTGGGTGGGC
>CAZAIE010000520.1:0-5740 GCA_964485035.1 uncultured Myxococcaceae bacterium
TCCGGCCGGGAGAGGACGACGATCGGCCCGTCCGGCCGGGAGAGGACGACGATCGCAGCGCCGCCTCGAGCCTCGCTGCCTGCTCCGCTCCGACCCCCGGTCCGAGCCGCACGGGAGGGCAGGGCCAGTCGACCAACTGCTCCAGATTGGGGAGGTCGTCGGCGCTCGCCACCAGGCCCTGCAGGCAATCCCCTCCGTCCCCCGCCCGCAGGCCGAGCCCCGGGCTGTGCGGCGCGAGGCGCATCAGCCGGGCTTCCTGGTCTCCCGCCACGGCCCAGGTGCACCTGGAGCGCGCCCAGCGATGAGGGGTGACGAGTGCGCGAATCCGTCCTTTCTCCGCCTCGTCCCGCGCTGCGCCCTCCAGCACCAGCTCGTCCGCCCACTCGGGAAGCCGCGCCTGGACCTTCGAGAAGCCCTCCTTGTTCAGCCGGCCGTTGAGCTGCCGTGCGTACTGCTCGAGGAACGTCCGGCTGACCTCGACCGCGGAGTCCGAGAGGCGCTCCCGCTCCACCAGTGCCTCCAAGCCTGGGAGGTCGAGTTGGCTCGCTACCCGCCCACCGAGCGCCCAGCCGCCTCCCTCGGCAGCGACGACGTAGAGCTCCGTGCTTCGCGGTGCGGCCTGGCGCAGGCGCTGTTCCAGGGCGGCCAGCTCGGGCCCCTTTGGCTTCTGGGGTTCCTCGGCACCGCGCGCCGGGACGATCTCCAGCCGCTGCTCGAGCAGGCGGCCATCCGCGCACCAGATCAGAAGCCGGGCCCGACCAAGTTGCTGGCCGATGATCCACGCGCTTCTGCTGCGCGGCCGAACATCCGCCACCGAGGGGTCGCTGATCGCCAGACGCCCGGGGTGGCAGTGGTGCCCGGCGAGTTCGAAGACCCACTGCGAGCCCACGGGGAGCGTCTTCACCGCCAGGACCACCCGCTCGGTGGGGCCCTCCGGAGCATTCGCCGCGAGGAGGAGGGCCAGGGCACAGGAGAGCATCGACACCTCGGTTGGAATCGAGTCCTCCGCACTCTACGTACGAGAGGCCGTCGGACGAAGGTCCATCCCACCGGACCTGTCAGTGCGGCGCAGCGGATGCGGCGATCCTTGGGGTAGCCTCACGCGCACAACACCCTCGCGAAGCCGGAGTAGGGTCGTCCAGCCTGGTCCACGCCGGGGAGCCCTTCGCCATGTACACCTCGCTGGACAAGGTCGACGTCGGCTTCTCGTTCGAGTCCGAGGCCGGACCGCAGTACTTCTTCGCGCAGACGGATCATCGCAGCGGCTTCGAGGTCTCCGAGGACGGCGCCTTCTCGGCGGTGTTCGCGCTCGTGCGCTGCCTCGCGGCCCGTGCGCACGCGGTGCGGACCGGACGGCAGCCCTTTCGCGTCCTCTACCAGCTGGCCGACGAGGCTCCCGCTGTGCTGCAGTACGTCGTCGCGGCGGCGGGCGCGACGCTGGTGCGCGACCTCGACCGTGAACGGGTCATGGCAGCGCCTCTGCTCCAGCCCCGCCTGGCCGAGCTCGCGGCGACCCTCGCGGACGCCTGCGTGCAGATCGCCGCCCAGGCCTGGCAGCGGGAGCAGCTCGAGCCCACGCTCGAGGGACTGGACGCCTACCTCCACCGCCGCTGGCCCTGGGACCGCGACGAGCCCGCCTCCTCCCGTGCGCTCATCGAGGTGGCCGCGGTCACCACCTCGGTCCTCGCTCCCAAGCCCCAGACGCCGCGGTTCGGTCCCGCGGAGGGACTGGTCCCCTTCGCGTTGTGCTGCCCCCGTGACGGAGGGGACTGCCTGCGTGTGGACGTCTTCGGGCGCGCGCAGCGCTTCCTCGAGCGGGGACATGCCGAGAGCCCGCTCGCGCTGGTGACCGAGGTGACCGGACGGTCGCTGGAGCACCCGAGCGCCTTCGCTGCCTACGAGGAGCTGGCCCGGGTGCGGCTCGAGCCGGAGGGTCTCTAGGCGCGAGCCCTCGAGGGAGCGATGGGCGACCCTGCGGCGCGTGCGCTCGCGGAGCAGCTTGCCCAGAAGGCCGCCGAGGCCCTGAGAGCCTGGGGCGAGCCCATCGGGCACGGCCTGCGCTGGGTCACCCGCCCGGCTCGGAGCGTGGACCTCCACGAGGTCGGCGCGCGCGTTCACGCAGTCGTGGAGAAGGCCCACGCAGGGGTCGACGGGCACGAGGCGGTGCGACCTCTGCAGCCGCTGGTCGAGGCGCTGGAGCGGGCCTGCGCGCGTCACGGAGGGATTGGCGGCATGCGCTACGACTGGGAGACGGCCTGGGACTTCCGCTCGGCCGCGGCGCTGGGACTGCGTGTCCCTCCCGACGCCTCCCGCTTCGCCGGAGCGCGGTTTGCGGACGTCCCCGACCCGTTCTCGCCGCTGCTCTCCGCGTGGGCGACGGGCTTCCTGGTGGATTCGATGGACGAGACGGGGACCACGCTGGTGTGCGTTGCTCCGCCCGCGTCCGACGAGGGCTAGGACCACCATGGGCGCCTTCGACGAATACGACGCAACCGCGCGCTGCCCGGCCTGCGGCGACCTCCACCGCGTGCAGGGCCAGACCAAGGCCTTCCTGCCCGAGTTCGGCGAGTTCCATGCGCGGTACTTCGTGCCCGGCAGGCCCCATCCAGTCGGCTACCCGCCCTCGGACATGCTGCGAGGGGCGACCTGGGACGACGCCTGGTGGCGGCTGCGCGAGCGGCCGGAGCCGGGGCGGCTGGCGCTGGCCGTGGACCGCGACGAGCTGTTCTGCTGCAGCTGTGGCCTCCCGGTCCTCCCCGTGCTGCACTTCGCCATCGACGACCACGCTCGCACGGTCACGCTGCTCGAGGTCGACCTGCTCGAGGCCTTGGGTGGCGAGGTCTTCACCCGCGTCGATCTCGTGGACGCCGAGCTCGGTGTGACCTGGAAGGGCGACTACACGGTGTTTGCGCGCGACCTCGCCGCCTTGGCCGCGCGGCCCACGGCCGAGCGAGCGCTGCGACTCCAGCAGGCGCTGGCGGAGCGCTTCCCGGGTCCCGGGTGCTGCGGCGCCGTGGAGGGTGCGTTGCTCGCCTGGACCGAGCTGTCGGGCCCGGTCTGCTGCGAGGCCTGTGGCGAGGTGCGCGAGCGCATCTTGGACCTGCCGCTGACGCACCCCGTCGAGAACACCTCGGTGCTGGGCGAGGGCTGGAGGGGAGGCCGCCTGCGCGTCGGGGCCCGCGTGGCGGCACCGATGGGCTGGCGCGCGGTGGACGAAGACCGCGGCCACTTCCTTCGCCTGCGACCCCAGGCGCCCGCGAACACGCTGACCCTCTGCGGTGGTCGTGAGAGCTCGGGCTGCGGCTGCGGCGCGGGCTGGGCCTCGGTGCTCGCGCGCTTCGACGTGGACGACGACGGCTTCACGCTGGCCTCGTTGCGCAGGAGGGTGCTGCGGAGGCTGGCGGACCTCGACGACGTCGACCTGATCTACGCCCCCGGTTGCACCCGTTCGGCCGCGCGCTCGGTCGATGACGAGGCCGTGCTCCGGCTGTGTCGCTCCCTGGGCCTCACCCAGTGAGGAAGGGGCCTCGCTCCCTGCCCCACGCGGGACTGCTATGGTCGCCGGCCCGACCCGCTCCCGGGTCTGCGCTGCGAGGTCGAGATGACACGGTCCCAAATCCGGTGGGGTGGCGTCCTGGTCGCGCTGGCGCTGTGCAGCTGTGGCCCGTCGGAGGGACTCGAGTCCGCTGACGCAGCGCCGACACCCGGCGACTCGGCGATCGGACCAGACGCCGGTTCGGCGACGGCCAGCGACACCGGGTCCCAGGCCTCGCCGGACTCGGGTGTCGGCGTGATGGACGGGGGAGCGACCTGCACCCTCGAGTGCGGTGGCAAGTGCGTCGACGGGCGGACCGACCCGGCGAACTGCGGCTCGTGCAAAACCGCATGCACTGCGCCCAACGTCTGCGTCGCCGGGGTCTGCCAGTCCGACCCGGAGTGGGCCGCCTGGCCCATCCCGCCCGATCGGCCGACGGACTACCTCGTGGAGGGCGCGCGGGTGACCGACCGGGTGACCGGGCTGGTCTGGGAGCAGGCGACGACCCGGACCGAGGCCACCTGGGCGCAGGCCGACGCCTACTGCCGCTCGCTCTCGACCGGCGGGTTGCGCACGTGGCGGCTGCCCACGCGGATCGAGCTCGTCTCGCTGCTCTCCACCGGCACCGACCAGCCGTTCCTGCACCCGGTCTTCAGCGCGACGCCGCTGTGGGCCAGCGCGGTCAGCTCGAGCCGCAACCGGGACTACAGCGACGGCACCACCTACTACTCCCTGAGCTTCCAGTCGGCGCTCACCTCGCACCACCCCGAGGGCGACGAGAAGGGCACCGTCGTCCGCTGTGTGGCGTCCCCTTCCGCGAAGGTCCGCGGCGCGCACTACACCGTCGCGGACAAGGTGGTCACCGACAACTGGACCGGTCTCGTCTGGGAGCGCGGAGGCACCTACCTCGACCGCTCCAGCCTCTCGAGCGCCCAGAAGTACTGCGACGACCTCGACGAGGGCGGCTTCTCGGACTGGCGCCTGCCCTCGCGCAAGGAGCTCGAGACGCTTCTCACGCCTGGGCGGCAGGGCAGCTACCACATCGATGGCTCCTTCGACGTCCACTTCACCTCGCATGGCCTCTACTGGACCCGCTCGATGGAGACGGTCGTGGGAGACGCGGACTGGGTGTGGACGCTCAACTTCAAGACC
The DNA here is from genome assembly GCA_964485035.1 of uncultured Myxococcaceae bacterium. Taxonomy (GTDB): domain Bacteria; phylum Myxococcota; class Myxococcia; order Myxococcales; family UBA5297; genus CAZAIE01. The sequence continues at coordinate 4,688 of CAZAIE010000520.1, forward strand.
GCGGTCGCCAGCACCTGCCAGAAGGACTCGGGGGACTGGGCGGTGCGCTGCGTCCGGTGACTACTCGACGGCCAGGGTCGCTTCCGCCGACAGGGTCTTCATCAGGGTGAGCCAGAGCACCTGGTTCGGCGCATCGACACTCGCGAAGTAGTCGGTCCCTGCACTCAGCTCCGCGCCGCCGAGCGTCACGCTGGCGGGCCCCGCGGCGCCGAAGTCGAGCACCCGGAAGACCGGATTGACCAGCGCCCCGCCCGGCGTGACCAGGACCTGCACCTTGTTCCCCGCCGCCTGGAGGTCCCAGGTGCCGAGAACGTGGTTCCACCCGGCCGGAGCCCAGGTCGCAACGTCGGTCCTCCCCACCCCTGCCGGGCCCGAGGTCGTGACGTTCCCGACGCTGGCAGTGAGGCGCGTCGCCAGCGCCGCCTCGGCCTGGTCGACCTGCAGCTCCACCGGCCGCGCCGAGTGCTTGCCCAGCACGAGCCACACCGCGTAGCTCGTGAACGGGTGACCCGAGAGGCCGGTCCTGCCGAGCGAGTCGAAGGTCCTCTGGCCGATGGCCCCGTAGCTCGCGCCCCAGGCGAGCCGCTTGGACTTCGTGGTGTACGGCAGCTCGTACTGGTTCAGCTGGTACGGCCAGAGCCACGAAGCGAACATCGCGTCGCCCGCGGCGTCCTTCACGCAGTTCGGGCCCGGGTTGGCGCTGGTGCGGGTCCAGCAGTCCGCGAGCATGCCGCCGCCGTAGTCGCCCGCCGAGGTGGCGCTGGCGAACGATCGCGTCTCGACCATGCCCATCTCCGCATCGGCACCCGCGGCCCACTCGAGGACATAGGGAACGAGGTTCGTCAGCGTGTAGTCCCACGCGCTGGCCGTGCTCACGGGCCCGGCTCCGGTCGTCGTGAACCGGTAGCGGTCCCCCCACCCGACGCCGGCGACTGCGCCGGTGCCGGCCAGGATTCCGTCGAAGTTGAGGTTCCCGTACGGAGCGCGTGTGTCGGCCTTGAGCTTGTCCGCGGCGTTCGCCGAGGAGTCGAAGGTGATCGAGTAGAGCGGGTG
>CAZAIE010000521.1:0-5724 GCA_964485035.1 uncultured Myxococcaceae bacterium
GAGAGGCGGCGCGGATCTGGAACGGCCACCTCGACTCGCTCGACCCGCTCTTCGACGAGGCGCCGCCCAGGCCGGTGCTCGGGGGGTAGACTCTCGCCTATGCCCTACCTCTTCCTCGTCGTGGTGGCGGTCGTGGTGTGTGTCTCTGCGCTGGTCGTGGGCCGCGCCGCTGCGGCAGAGAAGCCCAAGGAGCCTCCTGCGATGGACGAGTCGACCAAGGGCAAGACCCTGGACTCCCCCCGCGCGGGACCGCTGAGCCGGGAGCAGCTGCAGGAGCGGCTGAAGAAGCTCGCTGCCACGCCGCCGCCCCAGGACTTGAAGCCGGGGGCCATGTGCTACGACATGGCTGGCCCGCCCGAGACGGCCGATTACGCCTGCCCGGTGTGTGCTGCGAAGACCTCCTATCCCAGCAAGTCCGGGCTGACCGAGCTGGTCTCCTGGCAGCTCGCCTCGATGCGCGCGACGGTCCGTGAGATCGCCGGGGTGGACGCCCGCCTCGACGAGCGCGAGCTGTGCCGCAAGTGCATGCCCAAGGCGCCCGGGCGGCCAGCGGTGGTCCTCGTCGTCAAGCACGCGGACGGGCGCGAGGTGCGCACCCGCGACGTGACCAGCGAGGACCTGAAGCTGCTCGTCGCCTTCACCGCCGGGCGCGACCGGCTGGAGGCGGGCCAGGGCAGGGAAGAGCCGCTCAAGGACCACCTGCCTCGGCTGCGCAAGCTGCTGGGCCTGGAGTAGGCGAGCCTCAGAGACCCGGAGTCGATCCACGCGATGCGGCACGAGAAGCCAGCGCCCCGTTCGGCACCGCTGAGCCGGGAGCAGCTCGAGGAGCAGCTCCGCAAGCTGGTCTCCGCGCCGCCTCCCCAGAACCTGAAGTCGGGGGCCATGTGCTACCGCGTGGCCGCCCCGCCCAGGACGGTCGAGTACACCTGCCCGGTCTGTGCCGCGAAGACCTCGTACTCCAGCGGCGCCAAGCTCAGCCTGGAGAGGCTGCTGGTCTGGCGGCTCGCGCCGATGCGCCGCGCGGTCCGCGAGATCGCAAACGTGACGGCTTCGCTCGACGAGCGGGAGCTCTGCCGCGCGTGTTCTCCCAAGGCGCCCGACCGGCCTGAGGTCGTCCTGGTCGTGCGGCACGCCGATGGGTCCGAGGTCCGCACGCGCGGCGTGACCCAGGAGGACCTGGACCTGCTCGTGGCCTTCACGACCGGGGCCGATCGCGTCGCGGGCAGGCAGGGCAGCGAGCAGCCGCTCTACAAGAAGCTGCCGCGCCTGCGCCGGCTGCTGGGCCTGGAAAGGCAAGGAGGCGTCATGTCCTGGCTCTCTCGGCTGCGTGCCCTGTTCGCCCGGCCCGAACCGCCGGCCCCGCCCGTGCTCGAGCCTCCCACTCTCGGCCCGCGCGAGCGCCTCGAGGAGCTGGGCAAGGAGCCCGTCCCGGACCCCGAGGCCGAGCCCCGGGCGATGTGCTACTCGGTCGCGGTCCCTCCACCGGTCGCCGAATACGTGTGCCCGGTCTGCGGCTCCCGGACGGGGTACCCGAGCCTCGTCGTGGCGAACCAGCTCGAGCTGGTGCTCCCCGCCCTGCGCGCCGAGCTGAAGCAGGTCACGGGGCTGGACGTCGCGCTCGACGAGAGGGAGTTCTGTGCCAAGTGCCGGGGACCCGATGGCCCCTCCGAGCTGCGCCCCACGCTCTGCGTCCGCGTGCCGGGCGCGCCCGAGCATCGGTATCGCGGCGTGACCGTCGAAGACCTGCAGTTCGTCGCCGGACGCGCCAGGATCAAGCGCAAGGACCGTCCACGCCTCGAGGCGCTGATCGGCCGGGCGGCGGCTGAACCGAAGAGGAAGTAGGGAAACCACGATGCCCGACCTGACCCTCGCCGCCGTGATGCTGGTCCTGCTCGCGATGATCATCTCTGCGGTCGGGTGCTCCAGGCCCCCGGCGCAGACGCCCCCGGCGCCCGCCGCTGTCTCTCCTCCCCAGACCGAGCGCGAGCGGCTGCAGGCGAAGCTGCGCGAGCTCGTCGCAGCCCCCGCGCCCTCCGAGCTCGAGCGGGGGGCGATGTGCTACGCGAAGGTGTTCGTCCCGGAACCGGCGGAGTACCTCTGCCCGCGATGCGGTTCTCGGACGCAGCACCAGCAGTCCCTCGTGCCGCTGCTTCGGGAGGTGGCCAAGGCCAGGACCGCGGCGGGCGTCGTGAAGGGGCTGAAGGTCACGCTCGACGAGTCCGAGTTCTGTCGGAAGTGCACGCCCGAGGCCCCCGAGGCTCCGGCCCTGAGCCTCGTGGTGACCTTCGCCGACGGCCGCGTCCACCGGGTGAGGAGGGTGAGCGCGGAGGACCTCCAGATCATCGCCGAGTTCCTCTCGGGGAAGGACAAGCACCTGGGTCAAAACGGTCGCGAGGAGCCGCTGAAGGACCTCGCCGCACGCATCGACGCGCTGCTGGGTCTCTCGCAGAACGGGACGAAGTAGGAGGACCGATGGCGTTGCCGCTGACCGATTCGCTGCTGGGCGTGGACGCGCTCGCGCGCCACCTGGGCTCGTGCGGCTGGAAGGTGCAGACCGCCGCGGGTCGCGCCGAGCGCAGCCTCGTGGACCTCTTTGACGAGCCCCCGCGCTACCTGAAGGTCAGCGGCCGCACCATCGGCGAGGTCCGACTCCGGCTCGGCGGCTCTCCGTTCCTGGGCGAGGGACGCAGCACGCTCAAGCTCGGGCCCATTCCGGTGCACCACACCCGCACCGTGCCCATGCAGCTCCACTTCCTGGTCTTCGCGGACCCTGCGGGACGCCTCGACGAGTTCGAGGCGAAGCTCTCCACGCGGCGCGGCGGCTTCCTCTGGCTCGGCGAGGTCGAGCACGCGGCCTGGACCGGCGGCGCGCTCGCCCAGGTCTTCAACGAGGAGCCGGAGCGCACCCTTGCCGGCGCGCGCTTCTTGAAGCTGGGCGAGTCGCTCCTGGTCCGGCCCGACGCCGACCGCCGCTGTGTGCGGATCATCCACCAGACCCAGCTCACGGCCCGCTTCTCGCTCCTCTCCTCCGAGGTGCTCAGCGCGGAGCGACACCTGCCCGAGCCGTCGCTGCTCGAGACCCTGGAGTGGCTCGCGGATGCGACCCGCCAGTTCTCCCTGCCTCCCCGAAAGGGAGGGAAGGCGCGGAGACGGCCCGCCGGCCGACGCCGCTAGGTTCTTGGAGGTTGAAAAGTGCTGTCGTTACTGATGGTTGCGGGGTCGTTTGGAATGCCGCAAGAAGGGCTTCCAGAGGCCCTGGAAGGCCCGGGGAGGGCCGGGAAAAAACCAGGCTTGTTAAAGCCCAGCCCCCAGGAGCATCGGGGCTGGGAGCGGCTCCCAGGGCCTCCCAGGGGCATCAGCGCGGTTTTTGAGCCCTGGATCCGGCCTGCGGCCGCCAGGTGTGTGGTCGGTCACGGTGCCAGGGTCGGAGGTCTGGCGCCGGTGTGGTCCAGGAGAGGAAAGGTGGGCGAGCATGACACCCGCGGAGCATCCGAAGCCCCTGTCGCTGTGCCTCGAGGACCTCGAGGTCTCTACCTTCGTCCAGTGCGTCGCCGTCGTGGGCCGGCAGGACGGCCTCGGTCTCGACGCGCTGGGCCGGGCCGTGTGGGGCACGCGGGGCCGCTGCGAGCTCTGGGTCTCGGGCGACGCGCGGCTGGTGCTGTACCGCACCCCCGAGTCGCCTCGAGTGCAGGTGTGTCGCCTGGGCCGCGTCGTCGACGCGCCCGACGCGAAGCCAGTGATCCTCCTCGATGGGGACGAGCTGGTCGTCGGGCCCGCTGCTCGCCGACTGCGCGTCCACGTCCACGGCCCTGCTCCTGAGGCCCATCCCCCGCGGCCGCTCGAGCCCTCCCGGGTCCGCGCACTCGCGGCGAAGCTCGCCGCAGCGGCCGCGCTGGGGGCCTCGCTCGCCGGGTGTCCCATCGAGATCCGCCCGCGGCCACCGGACATGGCGCCACCGCCGCGGGACGCCTCGACCGAGCCCGCGGACGCCGCAGCCCAACCCCCGCCGCCTGCGACCGACACGGCGACGAAGTAGCTCAGACGGTCTTCTCGGCCGCCTTCTTCCGCGCCACCGCCAGGTTCACCGCGAGCACCTTGTGGCCCGGGTCGAGCTGCGCGGCGGCCTCCCACGCTGCGACCGCGCCGACCCAGTCCGAGACCAGGAAGCGCTCCAGCCCAGCGTCGAAGTGGGCTTCGAACCGGGCCTTGGGATCTGCCTCGGGCCGCTTCTCGCCACGGTCTACGAGCGTGCGCAGGCGCTCCTGCACCTCGCGCTCCACGTCCGCGTGCTGCTCCCCGATGAGCCGCTCCAGCGTCGGGCGGTCGGCCCCCGCCGGCGCGGCCGAGAGGCGCTTGTGCACCGAGCGGCCCTCGAACATCACCAGCGTCACGATCTGCGGCGCGGGCGTCACGTAGAACTCGGTCTGGATCTGGAAGAGCTTGCGCCCGGCCTGCACGCCCGAGAGCCGTCCGGCGGGCTTCTCGCGTGGAGCCGCGGCGGCCTCGCCCGCGACCGCGGCGGGGGCCAGGTCGGCGAAGTCCACCGGCCGTGAGCGGACCAGGAACGTCCCCTCGCGCAGGGCGAGGAGCCGCCCCAGGGCGTCGTCTGGCCGGTCGGCCAGTGCGGGGTCGATGCTCCCCGCGCAGAACGGGACCCGGACCTCAAGCCCAGGGGCCCGGACCTCGATCTCGCCGGTCAGGCCCTTCGACTCGCAGAAGCGCATCAGGTCCACGAAGCCGAGGCGGGAGAGGTCACCCTCGAACGCCGTGACCAGCCCTTGCGCCGAGCGCCGCAGCCGGGCGCGCACCCTGGCCAGCAGCACCGCCGGCTGGAACGGCTTCACCACGTAGTCGTCGGCGCCGGTGTCCAGCGCCTGGACGATCTGCTCGGGGTCTGCCAGCGAGGACAGGAAGATGAAGGGCGTGCGGCGCAGCGGGAAGCGCTGGCCGTACTGCTCGCGCAGCTGCAGGCCCGTGAGCCCGGGCATGAGGATGTCGGAGAGCACCAGCTCCGGCTCGACCAGCGAGAGGCGAGCCAGCGCCTCGGCGCCGTTGCCGAACACCTCGACGGTGAAGCCGCCGCCGGTGAGCACCTGGCTCGCGCTGGCTTGGATCTGCGGGTCATCGTCGACCAGGACGATCATCGGGAACTCCTCGTCAGGATGCGCTCAGCGCCCGGGCCAGCAGCGGGAGCGTCAGCTCGACTTCACTGCGCTCGTCCGCGCCCTGCGTGCTCTGCACCAGCAGGTAGTACGGGCGGCCGTCCACCTCGAACCGCCGCAGCACGACCTTGTCGGCGACGCCCACGTCGAGCGAGAGGTGGTTCACCGCGGCGGTGCCAAGGAACTGCGAGGCGCGCTGGATGGTGATGCCCAGCACGGTGGTGAACGCCGCGATGGCCTCGGGGCCGACGGGGCTCTGCAGGGCCGCCAGCGGCAGGCCATCGTCGTCGGCGAGCGCCGCACCACGGAAGCCGCCGCGTCGGCACATCGCGGCCAGTGCCTGCTCGAGCGCCTCTCCGCGAGTGGCAGGTGGCCGAGGCTCGGGCGTCGCCGGGGTCGGGGTCGGCGCTCTCGTCGGGAGCGCCGCCGGGCTGCGGAACGGCGGTGGGGTCAGGGCCGGCGAGAGGATGGGCGCGGGCGCACGCGGCGCGGGCCGGACCACTGGAGCCGCGGGGGGACGGGCGACCGGCGGCGGCGGGGCCGCGTGCGCCCGCGCCCATCC
>CAZAIE010000522.1:0-911 GCA_964485035.1 uncultured Myxococcaceae bacterium
GGGATCTGGGCTACCGGCCACGACGAGGGTCCGATGGTCCTGCGAGCCACCGTCGCCGGCGGCGTTGAGGCCATGGAGTCTCCCGCCCTGCGCGGCCACGACTCGTCCATCCTGTCGGACCCGAGCGCCCGCCAGGGTGGAGTCATCGCGGTCGCGCTCGAGGAGTGGATGACCTACCAGCCTGCCCTGGTCGGGACGCGACTCTCGTTACGGCTGGACCACTTCGGCTCGGACCCCTTCCTCGAGGTCATCCACGAGCTGGTCGCGGGCTGGGGCGGCTGGTCGGAAGGCTGAGGGCGCTCAGATCCCCGACCAGGTGTGCGCCTGCGGCCCCGCCGCGGGCTTCACCTCGACCAGGAAGCCAGTGAGGTGGGCCATGCCCGAGAGCCGCTCCAGGCGCTCCGGGCCGTCGGCGGCGAGCAGGTTCACGTTCACCCCGCGGGCGCGGCTGGCGACGCCCAGCCCAGTGGCGTGCTGGTGGCCCCAGCCATGCGGCATCGCCACGGTCCCGGGCATGAGGTCCGAGAGCAGCCGCACCGGGAGCCTCACCGTCGCCACGTCGGTGGAGACGTCCGCGAGCGCGCCGTCCGCAAGCCCCAGCCGCGTCGCGTCGTCCGGGTGCACGTAGAGGAAGTTGGTGTGCTCCTCGATGGCCACGAAGTCCTCGAGGTTGTGCGTCCAGGAGTTCTGCGTCACCACCGCGCGCTTGGTGATGAGCTTCAGGCGGCTACCCAGGGCCAGCTCCCGCTCGAACGCCGGCTCCAGCAGCCGCTGCGCGGCCTCGACCAGCTCCGGCGGCGCGAGGTGCACCCGGCCATCGTCGGTGAGGACCCGCTGGCCCAGGAAGTCGCCCGCGGACTGGCGCTCGCGCAACCGGCCATGCGGACTGCGCGCCAGGTCCGAGAAGCTGC
>CAZAIE010000522.1:921-5723 GCA_964485035.1 uncultured Myxococcaceae bacterium
CTGCCTCAGCTCGCGTCGCCCGCCACGGCGATGGCTGAGGGCGGTGAGCGCCGCCTGCGCCGCGCGCGAGCCGAAGAGCGGGACGCCGGTGGCGCGGCAGAGGTCGAGGTAGATGCTCGCCTCGTCGCGCTGCTCGCCCTCGGGGGGCACCACCGCGCGCGTGGCCTGCAGGTACGGCCGCCGCTGCATCCCCAGCATGAGAGGGAAGACGAAGGGCAGGTCCGGGCGCTGCAGCGGAGAGGTGCAGGGCAGCGTGTAGTGCGCGACCGAGCCGGTCTCGTTGCGGAAGATGTCCAGCGTCACCAGCAGCTCGAGCCTGCCGAACGCCTCGCGCAGCCGTCCTGCGTTGGCCATGGTGATGAGCGGGTTGCCGCCGGTGACGATGAGCGCGCGCACCTGCTTCGGCCCCGGCGTGAGAATCTCGTCGGCGAGCACGCCCCCCGGGAAGGCGTCGTTCACCGAGGGCAGGCCGCCCACCCGGGAGCGGTCGTCGCGCAGGAGCGCCCCGCTGCGCAGGCCCAGCCGCGGGAAGTCGAGGATGCCCTGGCCGACCCGGGTGCCCCCCACGCGGTCGAGGTTGCCGCTGGCCGCGTTGATCACCTCCTGCAGCCAGAACGCGAGCGACCCGTGGCTGCCCATGTTCACGCCGGTGGAGGAGTAGAGCGCCGAGGCCTCAGCGGTGCGGTACGCGGTCACCATCTCCCGCAGCTTCGCGGCGGGGACCCGGGTGACCTGCTCGCAGCGCTCGGGCGTCCAGGGCTCGGCCAGGCGCGCCACCTCGTCGAAGCCGGTGGTGAAGCGCTCGAGCCGCGCGCGATCGACGCCGCCCTGCGCGACCAGCTCGTTGAGGAAGGCGAGGAAGAAGAAGACGTCGGTGTCGGGACGGATGAAGACGTGCTCGCCGGCGCGCGCGGACTCGGTTCGGCGCGGGTCCACGACGTAGAGCCGCCCGCGCCCGGCGATCTCCCTCAGCTGCGGCAGTGGGTGCGGCACCTGCCCGAAGCTCCACTTGGAGACCACCGGGTTCGCCCCCACGACGATCAGGCAGCGGACGTGCGGCAGGTCCGGGAAGGGCTGCGAGAAGGGGTAGCCGTAGACCTTCCGCGCGACCGCGAACTTGTTGGCGCAGTCCTGCGTGGAGGAGGAGTAGAGGCTCCTCGAGCCGAGCCCGGTCATGAAGCCCTGCGCGAAGACCGGGTGGAGCACGCCGAACCCGGCCGCGGTCCCCACGTACATGGCGATGGAGTCCGGGCCGTGCTCGCGCCGCAGCGCCGAGAGCTTCCCGCCGATCTCGGCGAGCGCGGTGGACCAGTCCAGCCGGGTCCAGGTCTCCCCCACCCGCTTCTCGGGAAAGAGCAGCCGGTCCGGCGACGAGTAGAGCAGGTGCTGCTTCAGGCCCTTCACGCAGGCGAACCCCTCGGTCGCGACGTGGCGCCCATCGGGGCGCAGGGCAACGATGCGGCCTTCTTCGACCTCGGCCTCGAGGCCACAGAGGGCCTCGCAGATGCGGCAGAACGTGGTGCAGGTACGGGGCATGGCGCCGCAAGCTAGCAGGGCCGCGCATGGATCGAGCGACTGATCGAGCGGCGCTCCGGCCTGCTGCTGACTACTGGAACCCCGCGCAGCAGACCCGGTCCTTCCCCTGCCGCTTGGCCTCGTAGAGCAGCGAGTCCGCGCGGGCGAGCAGCTGCTCCGCCGTCTCGGCCCCGCCGAACATGACCACCCCGATGCTGCTGGAGACCTTCGGACCGTCGCCGGCGAACGCCTCGCGCACGCCCTTGCGGATGTTCTCCGCGACCTCGCGCGCGCGCCGCTCGGGGATGCCGGGGAGCACCACCGCGAACTCGTCGCCTCCCAGCCGACAGGGCAGGTCGCTCTTGCGGGTGTGGCGGGTGAGGATGCTCGCGACCGTGGTCAGCACCCGGTCCCCCTGTGCGTGGCCGAGGGTGTCGTTCACCTGCTTGAAGCCGTCCAGGTCCAGCATCAACAGCGCCAGGCCGTTGCCCCACGCCCGAGCCCGGTCGAGCGCCTTGGGCAGCTGCTCGTCCAGGCAGCGCCGGTTGTAGAGCCCGGTGAGCGCGTCGGTGTGGGCCTGCAGGTCCCTCACGTCCAGCTCCTCGCGCGTGCGGCGCAGGAAGTCGAGCGTGCGCTCCAGCTCGGAGTTCTTGCGCTGCAGGTCGGCGATGAGCCCCTCCTCGGACTCCAGCAGGTAGGTGCAGGCGTGGCGCAGCAGCGCGAAGAGCAGGCGCGGGCTGCGCGCGAGCAGGGTGTCGATGGTGGTCTGGTCGGCCAGCACCAGCTCGCAGTCGCTCTTCGCCGTGGCGGTCGCGCTGCGGCGGTGCTCGCCGATGAGGAAGGCCAGCTCCCCGAAGTACTCCCCTGGGCCGAGCAGCTTCGAGCCCTTCCCGGCGAAGACCAGCTCCACCGTCCCCTGCTCGATGAGCAGCATCGACCTGTCCACGTCCCCGGAGCGGAAGATGGTCTCTCCCTCGGACACGTGGAGCCGCTGGCCGAAGCCGCAGAGCGCGACGAAGTCGGCGGGCGTGAACTCGACGGGGCGTTCGGACATGGCGTGGGCCTGTTCGCAAGCGCAGCCCATGGTCTTCGGCACGCGCCCCATCGCCGAGAAGCCCGAGGCCACATCCCCCGTGCGAGGGTTGCGCCGGTCAGCAAGCCCGGAGCAAACCGGTCTGCACGCCACCCGACGGGGAGGTCCATGCAGCACTTCACTTGGAAGCCCGACTACGAGGTCCATGTCCCGTTCATGGACGACGAGCACCGGGAGCTGGCCGCGAGGCTGAACGTGCTCTTCCTCCCCATGTCGCGCGGCGAGGCGAAGGAGGTGCTCGCGCCGCTGCTCGACGCGCTCGTCCAGCACACGGCTGCCCACTTCGAGAGCGAGGAGCAGGCCTTCTCGCGCTACGCGTACCCCGGGGCCGCGACGCACCACGCGGTCCACACCGAGCTGCTGGAGAAGGTCTGCCACCTCCAGGCCGAGTTCCTCGCCGGCCGGCAGCAGCTCACGCTCACCGCGATGCAGTTCCTCAAGGTCTGGCTGGTGGAGCACATCGGCAAGGAGGACCGCGCCTTCGCGGACTTCCTGCGGCAGCGGAGCAGCGAGCTCCCGGCGCCAGGCATCCAGCCCGACCTCTGTCTGAGTGGGCCGCACCCGGGATCTCGACGCCTTCACCGACCGAGCTTCTCCTTGATCACCTGGGAGACGACCGGCTTGAGCGCCGTCACCTCGGGGAGGGACTTCCAGGTCTTCCCGGTGGGGAGAGGCGGCTGGCCGTTGGGCACGAAGGTGAGCGCGTAGCCGCCCGGCGCGGCCTGCAGCTGCACCATCCCGCGGATGGCGTTGCGCTTGTCGGCGGCCCGGTACGAGTAGACGACGGCGTCCGCGCCCTGCGGCGCGAAGGTCTCGTAGGCGTAGACGTGCAGCGCGCCCACCTCGAACTGGTCGAAGACGTAGTCCCGCATCCGGCGCACCCGCGGGTCCTTCGAGTCGTTGCGCAGCCGGAAGACCTGCTCGCGCGCGGCCCGCGCCTCGGCCTCCTGGCCGAGCGCCCGGTGGCACTGGAGGACCTTCTTGGCGGTGTCGAAGTTCTGGGGGTCGAGCGCCTGGGCCGACCTCCAGCGCTCCAGCGCCTTGCGGAAGTCCTTGAGGTTGTAGAAGGCCTGGCCCGCGTTGTAGGCAGCGTCCACGTGCTTCGGGTCGGCGGCGAAGGCCCGGTCGAAGAGCTTCGCGGACTCGGCCTCACGCCCCTGCCCTCCCCGCACCACCCCGGCGTTGTACGCCGCCTCGGCGAACTTGGGGTCGAGCTCCAGCGCGCGAAGGTACGCGGTCGCTGCGTCCTCGAAGCGGCCCAGCTTGGAGAGGGCATACCCTCGGGCGAAGTGGGCGTGCACCTCGGTCGGCAGCTTCTGGCACCTCGCCTCGGCGTCGGCGAGCGCCTTGCCCAGCGCGGCGCGGTCGCCCTTGGCGGCGTCGATGGACTGGATGATCGCGACGATCGCCGGGTCGGGCTCACCGGAAGCGGCGGGAGCCGGAGGAGCAGCGAGCAGGACGAGGACGGGCAACAGGGTGGCGGACAGCATCGGGACCTCTGGGTTTCGCAGGGCGCCCAAGGGCGCTCGGGAGATGGAGCAGGTGGGCGGTGACGGTGTTCAGCGGGCGGCCGCCTGGCAGACCTGGTTCGTGCAGACGCACTCGGACGCGGGCGGAACCTCGTGCTCGACCGAGCACCCCTCCAGCGTCACCGCCCAGTTTCCTGCGCGGGGGACGCACGAGGCGCTGGCGTGGCAGGGATTGGAGAGGACGTAGCAGTCGGCAGCGGCGGCGCACGCCGGGCACGCCTTGGGGTCGCTGGCCGCGGCTCCCGCGAGGCAGGGGCTGGTGAGCGTCTGCCGGGAGGCGCAGCCCAGCAGGACGGTGGAGCAGAGCATCATCGGAAGGAGTCGGTGCATTCCAAAGCCTACCCCTGTTCGCCGCGCTCAATCCTGCTTCAGGGCGATGGCGCCCAGCACGTTGACCACGGCGACCGCCGCAAAGACGGCCGCGGCCGTGCTCTGACCCGCGTCGTGCCAGGCCGCCGCCGCGGCGCCGAACAGGCTGAGCTGGAGCGCGGCGAGCCAGGGCTGGCGGAGCCGACGCCTGGCCTTCCGCGCGGCCCACACCGCCCACAGCGCGATGGCCAGCGCGACCGCCCCCAGGGCGACGACGTACTGCAACCAGGACCCTGCGAAGCGTTGGAACCCCCAGAAGCCGAGGGCGCCCAGCATCACCAACTCCAGGGAGAAGG
>CAZAIE010000523.1:0-5721 GCA_964485035.1 uncultured Myxococcaceae bacterium
GGAGGGGAGTCTGGGGCGGGGGCCGGGACCGGTCAACCGACCCGGCCGATCGCTCGGGCCGTCGGAGGTGGGTGGGGTACTCTGCGCGCGATGGAGACCGCGATGCGAAGAGACGTGTGGGCCCGCCTGGCCCGATGCCTGCTGGTCGCCTGGGTGGTGTCGGTCGCGGTGTTCGCGCCGGCCACGGCGCTGGGCGCGGGAAAGTCCAAGACCTTCCAGGCCTACGGGGCCGCGAAGCCCAAGACGACGCCGGCGGAGGACGTGGCCGAGACCAACCGCCGCATCCTCTGGGTGGGAGGCGCGGTGCTGCTGGTGGGCGTGGCCGCCTACCTCTTCGGCGCGAATCGTTCGCGGGGCGCGGAGATCCGCGCGGTGGACCACGCGCGCAACGACGCGCGGCGGCAGCGTCCCGAGGAGCTGGCCGAGCACCTGCAGCGCATCCGCGAGCGCGACCCGGGCTTCGAGCGCGAGGTCTTCCTCTCCCACGCGCGCTCGACCTTCCTGGAGATCCGCGATGCGCGGGCGGGCGGGGACCCCCGGCCGGCCTCGCGGCTGATGTCCGACGGGCTGCTCCGCCGCTTCCTCACCGAGGCGGCGCTGGAGGCGCGCCGAGGGAACCGCACGGTGGTCGGCGCGACGCAGGTGCTGGGCTGCGAGATCGTCGCGGCGGAGTCGGATGCGGGCTACGACGTGCTCCACGTCTGCCTCAGCGGGGCGGCGCGCCAGGCGACGGTGCCGGCGACGACGCCCGCCGCCGACGCGCTGGAGCGGGCAGCGCGGGGCGGCTTCGTGAACCTCGACGAGGTCTGGTCCTTCGTGCGGCGGCTGCACCCCGGGGAGTGCAAGGGGAGCCTCGTGGACGGCAAGTGCCCGTCGTGCGGGGCGCCGGTGCGGCGGGCCGCGGTCACCTCCTGCGAGTACTGCCAGGCCATCCTCAACTCCGGGGCCCACGACTGGGTCCTGGCGGGCGTGCGCTCGGCGCCGGACTTCTTCTGCCGCAGCCCCGGCGCCCAGCCGGGCTGGCGCGAGCTGCGCCGCCGCGACGAGCGGCTGCACCGGGCGGTGCTCGAGGACCGCGCCGCGCTGGTGTTCTGGAAGTGGGTGGAGTCGCTGGTCACCGGGACCCCCAAGCGCTTCCAGCGGCTGTGCACCCCGGAGACGTTCCAGCGGCTGGAGCTGTGCGGGCGGCGCATGCCCCAGGGCTTCGAGCGCATCGAGCTGGGCGACGTGCACTTCAGCGAGGCGGCGGTGGAGCCCGGGCGCGACCGCGCGCACCTGGTGCTCTACTGGCGCACCGCGCGCGAGACCTGGGAGCTGCCCCGCAAGAGCGTGCTGACGCTGGAGCGGCGCGGGGCGGTCAGCTCGCGCGAGGACACCGGGCTCGCCACCGACCGCTGCCACCAGTGCGCGGCGCCCCAGCAGGAGCTGGACGCGGTGACCTGCTCCCACTGCGGCGCGGTGCTGCCCAACGACTGGTCCTTCGTGGACTGCCTGCCCATGGACGAGTTCTACGCGACGCGCCATGCGAGCGGGGTCCAGGCGGACTGGCTGGCGGAGGTGGTGGGGGAGGCCCAGAACCCGCTCGAGGCCTACCGGCTGGTGGGGGTGATGACCGCGATGGTCCGCTCCGACGGCGTGGTGCGCGAGAGCGAGCGCGCGCTGCTGGGCCGCTGCGCCGAGCGCTGGGACGTGCCCCAGGAGCGGCTCACCGAGCTCCTGGCGATGCCGGTGGAGCGGCTCCAGGCCCTGCGGCCGCAGGACGAGGAGGAGGCGAAGCGGGTGCTGCGCGGGCTGGTCGCCGCGGCCTACGTGGACGGCGGGGTGGGCCCGAAGGAGCGGGCGCTGCTAGCGGAGCTCTCGGGGACGCTGCACCTGGACGCGGGGGAGCTGGACCTGGCGGTCACCGAGGTGGAGGCGGCGGTGGCCCAGGCGCGGCGCGAGGCGGCGGAGGCGAGCGTCGGCTGATCAGCGCGGGGCGGCGAGGTCGGCCAGGAGCGGCTCCAGCACGCGCTCCTCGTGCACCGCGCGCTCCCAGGCGCGCATGGCCGGCTCGAGCCGGTCGTCCCACGCTGCGGCGACGGGGGCGCCGGTGAGCTCCCCGCCCCCCTCCGCGGCCTCCTGGTAGTCCCGCGCGGACATGCGCCAGGGCGTCGCGCCGTGGCGCTCCCGCACCAGGTTCGCGATGGTGATGCCGGGCCAGTCGAAGTCCCCGTGGTAGCGCAGCGACGCGCCCCGGAGCGCGAGCTGCTGCAGGAGCAGCCGCGCGGCCGTCCGCGGCATGCCCTCGGTGCACAAGAGCGGCGCCGAGCGCGGGCCCAGGGCGTTCGCCGCGGCGATCACCACGCTGGGGTTCTCGCACACGAACACCGTCTCCGGACCGGGCGGCGGCCCCGGAGGGAGGGGTTCGCGGACCAGCTGGCGGATGCTCACCCGGTACGGCTCTCCCGCCGCGGCGTGGAGGGCCAGCGCGCGGCAGAGCAGGGACTCGCCGGGGACGGCCAGGTTCAGCACCAGCACCGGCGCGCTGAGCTCGTCGCAGAGCACGCCGGCCTGCGCCCAGGCCTCTCGGCGGCTCTCGGCGTCGGCGACCTCCCTGCCGGTGAGCGCGCCGAGGAGCCGGAGCGCCAGCGCGCCCAGCGGCTCGCCGGGGTCGAGCGCGTGCGCGTCGCCGCTGACCGTCGCCGAGAGCTCCGCCAGGGCCAGCTGCCGGGCCGGGAGCCACCCGGCGAGCGCGACGAGCTGGTTCCCGAGTTCCCGCCCGCGGCTCGCGCGGTGCCCCGCGGTGCGCTTGAGCAGGCCCGTCGCGCGCAGGTCCGAGAGCACGTCGAGCAGGCCCTGGTTCCCCGAGGCGCGCCGGCCGAGGTCGTCGAAGAGGCGCGCCCACTCCTGGGCCTCCTCCCGGCGGCGTCCCCGCTCGTCGGGGACCGGTCCCAGGAGCGCCTCCACCGCCTCGCGCAGCGTTGCGCAGAGCCCCGCGTCCAGGAGCATCCGCTCCAGCTTTGCGAGGTCCACCGCCAGCGGGCCGTGCCCGGCGCGGCGGCCGAAGAGCGCGGCCACCGCCTCGCGCTGCTCCGCCGTGGGCTCGGCGAGCCGGACCGTCCCCGTCAGCGGCTCGCCCAGCTCCAGCCGGCGCCGCAGCCGCTCCACCAGCCAGGCGAGGCCGGGCGGGCCCAGGGCGGCCGCGAGCCGGTCCCGGGGAGCGGTCACGCGCGCTCCTCCACGGGACCGGCCGCGGGGCTCGAGAAGTGCCCGACGTGGATCCGCTCCTGCCCGTTCCAGCGCCAGCGCGTCACCCCGATGGCGTCGATGCCCGGGCGCGTGGCGAGCTGGTAGACGGCCAGCCCCGGCACGGTGCGGTAGCAGCCCCACTCGCGCTCGCTGGTGAGCAGGAAGTCGAGGTCGAAGGCCTGCAGCAGGCCGAACGACTTGCTGCGCATGTCGCTGTCCACTCCCACGAAGGCTTCGTCCAGGAGGATGAGACGCGGGGCGAGCGGGTCGGCGGTCTTGTAGTGCGCCGCCGCCGCCGCGAACTTGGGGATGGTCAGCGCAATCGCCTTCTCGCCGCCCGAGCCGGTCCCGTGCGTCCGCCGGGTGAGCCGCTTCCAGACCCCGTCCTGGAAGCGCTCGACGCCGAAGCGGTGCCAGGCCCGGTAGTCCAGCGCGCGGGCGAGGTGCTCCTGCCAGGTCCCGGTCTCGTCCTCGGCCCGCACCCGTTGGATCTCGCGCTGCAGGAACTCCCCCACCGCGGCGCGCTCCTGGGGCGACCAGGTGGCGGAGGTGCGCAGCAGCCGGCGCCGCGCCTCGGAGAGCCCCGGCCGCACCTCCTCGCGGGCCTCCCAGTCGAAGCGCAGCTTCATGCCGGTGCTGGTGGTGCAGCGCTCCAACTCGCCGTTCATCACCCCCACCAGCTGCTCGGCCGCGCGCAGGCGTTCGTGCAGGTGAGTGGCCACCTCGCCGATGAGGTGGTTCTCGATGATCTCCCGCTCGCGGGCGCTGAGCAGGGTCTGGCGGTCGGCGACCTCCCGGCGCAGGTCGTCGGCGAGCTCGGCCATGCTGCAGGCCCGGCCCTGGAACACCGCCTGGACCACCAGCACGTCGTCCACCACCTCGTAGCCCGGCTGCAGCTGCTGCGCGCCCAGCTCGGAGATGAGGAGCTGCACGTGCCGCTGGATCTCGCTGTGGTTGCGCTCCCAGGCGGCGTCGTCCGCGTCGACCTCGCCGAGGCACTGGTCCACCCTCCGGGCGACCTCCACGCCGCGGGTGGCGGACCAGGGCCCGGGCTCGAGGTCGCCCAGCTCCCGGGCGGCGACGCCCAGCAGCCGGGTCCGGGCGAAGCGCGCGAGGCCCTGCAGGGCGGTCTCGCGCTGCTCGGCCTGCCGGGTCAACGCCTCGCGCTCGGTCTCCGCCCGCGCGGCGGCCCGCTCGATGCGCCCGAAGGCGGTCCGCTCGGCGAGCCGGGCGAGGTCGCGCCGGCGCCCCACGTCGGCGAGCAGCGCGCGGGCCCGGCTGCGGTGCTCGAGCACCTGCCGCGCCTCGGCGCCCACGGTCTCCTGCAGCGTCCGGGCCCGCTGGGCGGCGGCCTCGGACTCTCCCCGGGCGGCGACGGCCTGCTCCCGGACCGAGGCCTCCACCTCGCGAGCGTGGGCGACCAGCGCGGCGGCGGCGGCCTCCTGCTCGAGGGCGGCGCGGCCCGCGTCGAGGCGGCCTGCGAGGTGGGTCAGCGCGCGCTGGTAGGCGTGGGCGGCGTCTTCCAGCTCCTGCGGCCGCTCGGCCCAGGCGACGAGCCCCAGGTCCTGGGCCTCCTGGTCGCGGCGCGCGGTCGCCTCCTCGAAGAGGCGCCGGCGCTCCGCGGTCTCGCGTTCGGCCGTGGCGAGCCGGGCGCGGGCGCGGGCCGCCTCCCGCACCGCGGAGCCCATCCGCGCCGTGGCCCGCTGCACCTCTCCGTCACCCGGACAGAGCGCGGCCTCGTCGCGGGCGGCGTCCGCACGGGACTCGACCTGCGCGAGCGTCCGCTGCAGCAGGCCCAGCGTGGCCTCCTCCGCGGCGAGCTCGGTGGCGAGCTCGGCGAGGCGCTGGCGTCGGGCGGCCTCGCGCGCGCCTTCGCCGATGTGCTCGGCGGCGCCCTTGGTCCAGGCTCCGCGCAGTGGGCCGAGCTGCCACCGACCGTCGCTCGCGACCCACACTGCGCCCGAGTCCTCGCCCAGGCCGAGCCGTCGCAGGACGGCGGCCACGGTCTTCGGGTCGACTCCCTCCGCTGCGTTCAGGGCGGGCTGGAGCACGAGGCCCAGGTGCTGGTCCTCGGGGGGCAGGGGCGACGAGCCGGCGAAAAGGCAGGTGTCGTTCGTGCCCGCTTCGAGGAGCCGTCCGTCCGGCGTCACCCACGCGTCGAGGATTCCCGCGGACTCCAGCGCGGCTTCCAGGCCCGCGCGCGCAGCGGGGTCGAAGCCCTCCGCGAAGTCGCAGAGCCGGAAGAGGGGGGCTCCGGGCCGCCCGGTCCGGGACTCCGGGGGCCGGGTGTGCGGCGGGGGTGGAGGCCGGTGCGTTCCCGACCTGAGCCGCGACTCCTCTTCCCGCAGCAGGGCCAGGCGCTGCTGCTGCGCCCGCACCTCGCGGTCCGCGGTCGAGCGGGCGTCGGCGAGGCGCTCGGTGGCCTCCCGGTACGCGGTCTCCACGGCAAACCTCGCCGGGCTCGGTCCCTCTGCCTGCTCGGCCCACGTGGGC
>CAZAIE010000524.1:0-5714 GCA_964485035.1 uncultured Myxococcaceae bacterium
GACCACCGGTCTGTGCCACTGCAACCCGTCCGCCCCGGCCTGCCCCGCGGGGCAGCGCTGCGATGCAGCCACCACCCGCTGCGTGGCTGCCTGCAGCGGGGTCACCTGCTCCGTCCCCGGCGAGAGTTGCGACTCCGCCACCGGCGCCTGCCGCTGCTCGGCGACGCCCACCGACACCTGCACCGCGGCCGCCTCGTCCACCCGCTGCGACACCTCCACCAACCGGTGCGTCTCCAAGTGTTCGGGCATCTCCTGCTCTCCCGGTGAGAGCTGCGACTCGGGCGCCTGCCGGTGCACCACGAGCCCCGACTCCTGCATCGCCTCGGGGCAGAAGTGCGGCGGGGGGACCCTGCGCTGCGTCGCCCTCTGCACGGGCGTGAGCTGCCCGGCGGGGGAGACCTGCACCCCGGCCACCGGCGCCTGCGAGTGCACCGCCGAGTCCTGCCTCGCCAACTACCGGTGCAACGCCTCGAAGCATTGCGAGGCCTGCGCCCAGGAGACCGACGCGGCCTTCTGTGCCCGCCAGCCCGCGGAGTGTGGCACGGTCACCGGGACCGACAACTGCGGACGCGCGCGCACCGTCTCCTGCGGGGCCTGCACCTCGCCCAAGAGCTGCAGCACCGGGTTCTGCCTCGCCGCCGGCGCGCCCCGCAACGACGACTGCATTGGCGCCGTGCCGCTGGTCTTCGACGGCTCCGGCAAGGCGACGGTGACCGGCGACACCACCAACGCCACCGACAGCGGCCGGGCGGCGGTGTGCAGCGTGGGCTTCGGGCCCGACGTCGTCTACTCGTTCACCACCACCGCGGTGAAGACCGTGGACCTCTCGCTCACCTTCGCCGGCGGCGGCTCGCCGGTGCTCTACGTGCGCAAGTCGTGTGCGAGCCCCAGCGCCACGGACGAGGTCAACTGCTCGGACGGGATCGGCACGGGGGTCGCGTCCCTGAGCCTCGCGAACCTGCCCGCGGGCACCTATTGGGTCTGGGCCGACGGCTACACCAGCACCAAGGGGGCGTTCACCCTCACGGTGCAGCAGTCCACCCCGGTCACCGTGCCCCCCAACGACACCTGCTCGACGCCTACGACCTTGAGCTTCACCGGGGACGTGGCCACGGTGACTGGCGACACCCGCATGGCCGCGGACAACTATTCGGGGACCTGCATTGCCGCGCTGGGAGGGGACGTGGTCTACGCCATCGACCTCGCCACCGCGCGCTCGGTGACCGCCGTGGTGACGCGCGACGCCTCGACCGCGACCTACCTGCCGACGGTGTACCTGCGCAAGGTGTGCACCAGCGCGCTCACCACCGACCAGCTCGGGTGCGGGGCGCAGACCGCCGGGGTCGCGACGGCCATCGCTCCCACCGCCGGACCCGGTCGGATCTACGTGGTCGTGGACGGCGCCTCGGCGACCTCCGGGAAGTTCACCCTCCAGGTCACGCTGGGCACCGCCGCGGTGATCCCCACGAACGACACCTGCAGCTCGCCGACGGCGCTGACCTTCACCAACGAGGAGGCGGAGGTCACCGGGAGCACCACCTGGGCCGGTGGAAGCGGCTCCGGCACCTGCGGGGGCACGTCGAACGACCTCGTCTATCGCCTCACGCTCGCCAAGACCGCGAGCATCGCGGCCTGGGTCACCGCGAGCACCTCCAACCCCACCTACCAGCCGGTCGTCTACATCCGGCGCGTGGCATGCGAGGGAACCTCGGCGGTGGAGGAGGATTGTGGCGCTGCAGACGCCGCCGGGGGCACTGCCTTCGCGATTGCCGACACCGTCCCTGCGGGCAACTACTGGATCTGGGTGGACGGCTACGGCTCGACCAAGGGTGACTTCACGATGAACGTCATCACCTGGCCGCTGAACGACATTTGCGACTACGCCTTCGCGGTGGACGCCAACGTCACCTACCTTGCGAACTCCAACTACGCGCTGCCTCACTACGGCGGTCTGAAGTCGACGTTCTCCACCGCCTGCCAGTCGAATAACTTCGGGGCGAACGGACCGGAGGTGGTCTTCGAGTTTCAGGCACCCGCGACCGGGACCTATACCTACTCGGTGACTCCCACGGCCGACTCCACGAGCTTCGACCCGGCTATCTGGGTCATGCCGGCGCCGTGCGGCAACAACGCAGGCAGCTGTCTCGCCTTCAAGGACGCCGCGGGAGGTGGGTCGAATGAGTCCGTGACCTTCTCGGCGACCAAGGACCAGCTCTATTACCTGGTCGTCGACTCCTACTACTGCGACCCCATCACGAATGGCAGTTGCACCAACTCCGCCTCGACGGGGGCTTTCACCTTCAGCATCACTGGTCCCTAGTCGCCTGAAGTGACCCAAAGCCTACTGATTACAGGTGGATACAGATCGCTCTAGAAGGCCTCCCAGGGCTCCTGGGAGGCCCGGCCAGCCCCGCTCGAGGGTCCAGAGGTATTGAAATACCGATCCCCCCAGGTCGGGCCCTTGGAGAGGCTTCCAGGGCCCTTCCCGGGCCTTTTTGCCCTTTTCGATCGCCAGATCGTGACGCCGCGAGCAGCGGCGTGATCGGCGTCACGGTGGAAACGCCTACACTGGGGACGTTGCGACTTCATGCAAGGGTTCGTCGCACTAGGTGGCAGACGAACCCCTGCAGCGCTGGCCTTCTAGAACAGGCAGACGATGGAGCTCGCGCAGAAGTACCTCGGTGCGTCGGTGGCGCAGCAGACCTCCTTCGAGCTGCAGACGTCGCAGGCAGCGCCATTCCCGCCGCAGGCGCTGAGGGCCTTGCCGGTCACGCAGGCTTTGCCCGAGCAGCAGCCGCCGTTGCAGGTGACGCCGGTGGTGGGGTCACAGTAGGTGCCGCACACCCCGCGGTAGCAGGCCTGGCCGGTGGGGCAGTCCGAGGCCTTGGCGCAGCCGCAGACGCCGGTGGACAGGCACGCAGGCTTGGTGGGGCTCGCCTTGGGGCAGTTGATGCAGCTGGGCCCGCAGGCCTCGGCGGTGTTGGAGCAGGTCAGCGAGGCGCAGCAGGCGCTGTTGCAGGTGCCCGAGCCGGTGCAGGTCCGGGTGCAGGCGCCGCCCGTGCAGGCCATGCCGACGGGGCAGTCCTTGGCGCTCGAGCACCCGTTGCACAGGTTGTCCAGGCCGCAGGAACCGCCGACCGCGCAGTCGGCTGCGACGGTGCAGCCGCAGACGCCTGCGACGCAGGCCTTGTTGGCGGACTGGCTCGCGCAGTTGACGCACTTGTTGCCGCAGGCGGTGGACTGGTTCAGGCAGACCTTGCGGGTGAGGTCGCAGCAGGCGTCGTTGCAGGGCTGGGTGTCCGAGCAGGCGCTGGTGCACGTCAGGGTAGCCGGGTTGCAGGAGTAGCCGGGCAGGCAGTCCTCGGCGGTGTTGCAGCCGCAGCGGGTGTTGAGGCACGCCTGGCCCGACTTGTTCCCGGTGCAGTCGATGCAGGTGGCGGTGCCGCAGGCGGTGTCGGAGCGCAGCGTGCACTGCCCATTGGTGCTGCAGCAGCCGCCGTTGCAGGCCTGGGTCGCGCCGCAGTAGGTGACACAGGTCTTCTTCGTCAGGTCGCAGGCCATGCCCAGGGGGCACTCGCGGGCAGAGGCGCACTCGACCGGGCCGGCGTCGGGGCGGCTCACGGAGGCGTCGGGGCGGTCGGTGGCGGCGTCTCCTGGCGTCCCGGCGTCGGTCTTGACGGTCACGCACTGGCCGCTGGAGTTGCAGGTCTTCCCGGACGAGCACTTGCCGCAGGACGTCCCGCACCCGTTGTCGCCGCAGGACTTGCCCTCGCACGAGCACTCGACGCAGGTTTCGTTGCGGCAGCCCTGGGTCTCGGTGCAGCACTCTTCGCCGCAGGGGTAGTCGCAGGACCCGGCGTCGGGGAGCACGGTCGAGGCGTCCTCGCGGACCGCGGCGTCGGCGCCGGCCGTGGCCACGCAGGTGCCGGTGGCGGTGTCGCACTTCTGGCCGGCGACGCACTGGGAGTCGCTGGTGCAGGCGGGAGGTGTGGCCTCCTTCCCACAGCCGGCGAGGGTGAGCGCTGCGACCGACAAGAGGCACGCGTACTTGAGGGACATGGCCGACTCCCGGACGAGGTATGCGGCGATGCTAGAGATCACCCCCGGTCGGCGCAAGGGATGGTAGAACCCCGCGCCATGAAGGTGGCCCTGGTCCACGACTGGCTCGTGAGCATGCGCGGAGGGGAGCGCGTCTTCGAGGCCTTCTGCGAGCTCTACCCGGACGCGGACGTGTTCACCCTGGTCCACGTCCCCGGCTCCTGCTCCCCCGCCATCGAGCGGATGCGGATCCACCCCAGCTTCATCGACCGGCTGCCGTTCGGGCGGGCGCGCTACCGCCACTACCTGCCGCTCTTCCCCCACGCCATCGAGTCCTTCGACCTCACCGGCTACGACCTCGTCCTCTCCTCGTCGCACTGCGTGGCCAAGGGCGTCGTCGCGCCGACCGCGGCGCTGCACGTCTCGTACGTGCACACCCCCATGCGCTACCTGTGGGACCAGTACCCCGAGTACTTCGGGCCGGGGCGCGCGGG
Organism: uncultured Myxococcaceae bacterium; assembly: GCA_964485035.1. GTDB lineage: Bacteria > Myxococcota > Myxococcia > Myxococcales > UBA5297 > CAZAIE01. The sequence continues at coordinate 4,533 of CAZAIE010000524.1, forward strand.
GCTCGCGGTGCGGGCGGCGATGCGGGTGGCCTCGACGCCGCTGCGCACCTGGGACGAGGCGTCGGCGAGCCGCGTGGACCTGTACCTCGCCAACAGCTTCAACGTCGCCGCGCGCATCGAGAAGCGCTACCGCCGCCCCGCCGACGTGGTGCACCCGCCGGTGGACCTGAACCGGTTCTCGCTGCGTCCACCAGGTGAGGTCAGCGACTTCTACCTGATGGTCACGGCGTTCGCGCCCTACAAGAAGATCGACGTCGCCATCGAGGCGTTCCGGCAGGGAGAGAGGCGCCTGAAGATCGTCGGGGGCGGGCAGGAGGAGGGCCGCATCCGCGCGCTCGCGGCCAGGGCCGGCGGCCGGGTGGAGCTCTTGGGCGCGCTGCCCGACCGCGAGGTCTCCGACCTGTACTCGCGCTGCCGCGCGCTGGTCTTCCCGGGCGAGGAGGACGCGGGCATCACCCCGCTCGAGGCCCAGGCCTCCGGCCGCCCGGTCGTCGCCCTGGCCCGGGGCGGCGCGCTGGAGACGGTCGTGGGGCTGGAGGGTCCGTCTCCCACGGGCGTGTTCTTCGACGAGCCGACCGCGCCGTCGCTCCTGGGGGCGCTGGACCGCTTCGAGCGCGAGGCCTCCCGGTTCGACCCGTCCGCGGCCCGCCGCAACGCTTCGCGCTTCGACCGGGCGCACTTCAAGACGCGCATCGCCGCGGCCGTGGATGGGGCCCTGGCGGCCCGGAGGGGTGTCTCCCGGTGATGCTCGGGACCCAGCGCGCGCTGCGCCCGCTGCTCCTGGTCGTGGACCTGGCGGTGGTGGAGGTGTCGCTGCGCCTCGCGGACGTGGTGCGGCGCAACGTCTCGCTGGGCATGCCGCTCTCGGAGGGAACCGGCTGGCTCACCCCGCTGGTGCACGTCACCGCCCTGGTGTCGTGGGTGCTCGCGTTCTACGTGGTGCGCTCGCACTCGGCGCGCAGGCTGCTCTCCCCAGGGGCCTGGAAGCACCTGGTCCTGGCCAGCGGGCTGGGGACGCTCTTCTTCGTGGCCGGGCTCTTCTTCACCAAGGTCTACGACTTCTCCCGGCTCCTCACCGCGTACTTCTTCGGCATCACGGTGGTGCTCTACCTGGCCCGGCACCTGGTGGTGCAGGGGGCGCTGGCGTGGCTCACCCGGCCCTTCGTCCGCCGCTGCCTGCTC
>CAZAIE010000525.1:0-2869 GCA_964485035.1 uncultured Myxococcaceae bacterium
GTCGGACTCGGAGGGGAGGGCGAAGCCGGCGGGGCTCTGGGCGGCGAACTCGGTGGTGGTGGGCTTCAGGTCGCAGGCGGTTCGCAGGCGGAGGTTTCCGTCCAGCAGGCGGCGCAGCTTGAAGAGCGCGAGGAGGATCAGGAGGGAGGTCGGCTTCTCGTCCAGGCCGTACCCGCGGATTTGGGCGAGGTCGAGGTTCGCATAGAGGGTGATCTTCTCTGCCGTGTACTCGTCCCGTGAGAACGGCACGTTGCCGAACCCGGCCTTGGTGTCCCCGGAGGGGTTGACGTGGTCGTTCTTCACGCCACCCGACGGGGCGACGCGCACCCCATCGGCCTCGATGAAGGCGGAGAGGGCGCGGGCGACGCGGAGCCGCCCGCCCGCCAGCTCCTTCTTGGCCAGGAAGATTCCGTGGAGCAGGGCCCCCGCGTCGTACTTGAGGAGGACCTTGGCCAACTCCTTCCGATTGATCGGGCCCTCCTCCAGGCCGCCGAGGGCCTTCTTCAACTCGTCGAAGAACTTCTTGTCCGGGTTCTCGAGGAGGTAGGGGCTGTTCAGTCGGTGGGCCTCGAGCATCGAGTCCGTGAGGAACGCTCCCTTCCTGGTCACCTTGACGTGCGAGATCCCCTTCAGGGTGCCGAGCACATCGCTCTGCTTCTCGTCCCAGCAGACCGTCTCCAGGCGGTTCGCCATACTCTGGGCGCTCTCCACCAGCAGGCTGGTGCCGTGCGGCGTCTGGAAGGTCGCAGCGCCGAGGCTCGGGAAGCCAGTGGGCTGGAAGCGGTGGCCCTGCATCGGCGCGAGGGGGACGGCGAAGAGGACGCGGTGGACGTTGGACAGCTTGTTGAGGTCGATCGTCATTTCACTGCTCCTTGTTGGCTGCGGGGGCGAGGCGGTTGGCGAGACGTCCTGCGGTGTGGCGAGAGATCGGGAAGGCGAGTGAGGCCGCCCAGAGGCGCGCGGATGCCGGCGAGACTCCGCCAGCGCGGAGGGGGGAACGCACCCCTGCCACGGCGAGTCTCCGGAGCGAGATCTCGAGAGCGCCGGAAGCGTCTCCTGCGACCAGTCTTCGGAAGATGGCGGGGTCGCATCCAGGGTTGCGGTGATCGTCCAGCGGCCAAGGGAGCGACGCGAGGCGGATGGCAATCCAGGAGTCTTCTGGCCACACGACGGGCGGGGCCTTCAGGCCAACTGGCTGCCGGGACCACGCTGCCAGGTCGAGCGCCATGAGGGCGCGACCGAGCGCGACGGTACGGTCGAGGTCCACCTTCCCGGCGAGGAGTTGCGCGAGATCGCCCAGTGCTGCGTCAGCGTGCCTTCCGGGAGTCAGCGGGAGGTGCCTGCGGCCCCGCTGGGCGCCCTCGATGAAGCGGCGCTCGACGAGGGCGATGGCATCGGCGATGCCCTCCCGCCCGTGAAGGACGACCTCGGGCTTCGAGGCGAGGCGAGTGTGAGTGGCGTCGCCCGTGGTTTCGAAGCGAGGAAAGCCCTTCTTCAGCGGGAGCCAGTGGCGGCGGATGGGGTCTTGGCCGTCGGCCCCGTGCTGCAGTGCGAAGGCCAGCGCCAGGCGGAACTCTGGCGAACCGTCGTCGGCAGCGGCGACCCAGCCGGTGCTGAGGCGGGGGATCGGGCCGGCCTTGATACCCGAGCCGGTGACCTGAACCGCCTCCACCGCGGCCAGGGACAGAAGGATCTCCTGCCAGTGGCCGGGTTCGGCCGGGTGGGCGAGCGCACCAAACAGGCTGTTCGTGAGTCCTCTCTCCGCCGCTTGAAGGCGGAGCGGGGCGTGGTTGTCGCGCGACTGGCGTCGCAGCACAGCGGCCCACGACTCCAACTCCGCCACGAGCAGGCCGCGGGGATGTGCGCGTTCCGGGACGCGGAATCTGCCGAGGGGGACGGCGAGGTTGCTCTGCCCGTTGCGCTCGATGAACCCGAAGCGCTGGAATCCGTCGAGGCCTCGTGCGACTCCGAGGGTGGTGATGGCGCGGGCGAACTGCACTGGCTCACGGGCGCTCTTGGTCCCGACGCGGCTTCTCCCCTCAGCCAGCAGGTGGGCCAGTTCAGCACGGCGCAGCGGTTGGCCCCAGAGCGGCATCCACTGTTCTCCGCGAGCGCTCTCGTCCGAGGCGGAAGCCGTGGAATAGGCGGCGGCGTTCGCGGGCAGAGCGAAGGGTGCGGCGGCGAAGGCTCCCGCGCTGGCCTGCGCGCGCTTGGTGACCGCCGTCTGGAAGTTGAGGGTTCCCTCCATCATCAGGACGAAGTCGGCCGGATTGAGCAGGCTGTTGGCCGACGGTCCATTCCCCGCGTTGGCCCCGCCGGCGGCGCCGGGCTGGAACTGCCCCACCGCGAGGTCTCCGACCAATCCCCGCCCCGTGCCGCCGAACAGAGCGAGACGGAACCAATCCTCGCATTCTGCTCGTGGGGCACCCGAGGTCTCGTCGAAGAGGTCTGCGAGGCGCTGCAGGTTGTTGTTCGTGAAGTCGAGCCGTCCATCGGAGCCGCCAGTCCCGAGCAGGGCGGGGAAGACAGGCTTGTCTTCCTCCACGACGATGGCCGAGGCGAACCAGGCGCCGAGAGCTCCCCGCCAGTCTCTGCGGCATCGCGGGATGAGGTTGTACTTCAGGGTCTTGAAATGCCGTTCGGCAGCAGCCAGGCGGGCCTTGTAGGCCGAGTCCTCGCGGAGTCGCTCCTTGGCGGCCTTCGGGAGTTTCTTCGCCTCTTCCTTGATGGCGCGGACCGCGGCGTCTGCCTGCGTCAGTTCGTCAAGAATGCCTCGCGCCGCTGCGATTCCAGCGCGAAGCGGTGCGAAGCGCGCAGCCGTCGAGCGCTCGATGGTGGTCACTCCCGGGTCTTCGGCGGCAAAGAAGCC
>CAZAIE010000525.1:2879-5709 GCA_964485035.1 uncultured Myxococcaceae bacterium
GGCTCGGATGGTACTGGCGGGCGAAGAACTCCAGCAGCTCCGAGGCATCCAGCTTCGAGGCCAGGTGGAAGACTTCGTCCTTCCACCAACCGCGAACCTCCGGGTCCACCTGCTCGCTTACCAGTCGGAAGATTCCGAGGGCCTTGAGGTAGTTCGCCAGCGGGGTCGGCGAGCAACCGCCGAGCTTCAAGACATGAACGGTCACGGCTTCACCTCCTTGCCGAGGAGCGGGTCTGGTGTCGTCAGCGCCGACGCGCGTTGGTCAGCAGCGCGCAAGACGGCCTCCATCCAGGCCAGCGCGAAGGGCCCGTGACGGTCGAGCAGGTCGAGCACCCGGTCGGTCCACGCGCGGCCGGTCTCGGGGCTGAGGCCGATGGATGCTGGTGCGAGCGTGAGCTTCGACTCGGGGAGAAGTGAGCAACCGGTCGAACCAGGGACCTGGATGCTAGGGAGCGTGTCCCCGGTGCAGACCCCGTGGACCTGCGTGGCGCCAGCAGCCTGATCGGCGGGGGTCGCCGCCCAGGAGACACGAATCTTCCCGTGGTGACTGCAGATCAGGAACGCCACGAGGTCGAAGGTCGGGCCGTCCAGAGCCAGCAGCTCGGACTCAGCGGGTGTCGGCGATGTTCCGGTGGAAGGCGGCGGGAGGCCCACCCCAGTCGCTTCGAGAAGCTCGGCGACGGCTCCGAGCAAAGCAGGGTGCCGAGGCGAGTGCCGCTGCAGCACTGCGAAGAGAGCCAACGTGCTCGCGAGCTCGTGACGGAGGCCGGGACGGTGCGACCCGTCGGGCATGAGGTGTCGCTTCGGGCCGGACTTCCATGCGTGGTCGGGAGCCTTCGCAAGATCCGGCCGGGCGGGTCTTCCCTCCCCAACGATGTCGCTCGCGAAGCCCGGGTGTGCCTTGCCGTCATCGTGGTGACGGGCCGCGAGCGTGACCGGTGCCTGGATGCCCTGGCCGACCTGGAGGGAGTCGCAGATGGTTGCAGCCGTCTGCGCAACCTCGGCCGCGTGAGTGCAGATGGTCTTGTAGGGCGCGGCACTCAGGGCATCGTCGTCATGTGCCGAGTCGGCCAGATCCTCGCGGCGCGGGTCGGCGGCAACGACGTCGATGGGGCCTGGGGCGCTGGGGGCCCAACCGTTGGTGACCGAGTAGCCGCCGGCCCCAGCGTCAACGACGACGGTCTGGCCCGGGTAGAGGTCGCGCGGATTGGCCCGGCGCCAGCTGCCATCCACCCAGTCCCAGGTCCATGCCCGCTTCGAGCGGTCGGAGAGCCACTCGCGCGCCTTCAGGAACGGCACCGGGCACAGGGCGTCGCGGGAGGGGCGCAGGTCCTGCGGCGGCGCGCCCTTGGGGGGAACCTCGAACCAGGCCACGTGGAGATCGCGCTCCTCACCAGTCCGGATGAAGCGGCTGATGTCGATGTCGTCGCCGCTGAGGTCCGGGGTCGTGTCGAAGAGGTCGCGCAGCTCCTGCTCGAGGAGGAGGAATGCAGGGTCGTAAGGGTAGAGCCGGGGACGCAGCTCAGGATGGGCTTCCTCGAACGACTCCAAGCCGCTGGGACTCACGTCGCTGCACTGGCCGAGGGCGTCGCGGGCAGCGTCCAGTTCATCGGCAGAGTAGGGAGCTGCCTGCTTGTCATCCTTCGGCATGGTGTCCAGGACCAAGACTTCCGCGGCGCCGCCCCAGCGGGCGGCTCTGCCGAACCGTTGGACCAGACTCGGCCAGGGAGCGAGGTCGGTGATGAGGAGCCCGGCGGAGAGATCGACGCCCGCTTCGACGACCTGGGTGGAGACGATGATCCGGTTGGTTCCCGGGGCACAGGCCGCGCGGTTCAGGAAGGCCTCGCGCCAGCCTGCGCGCTCGCGGGGGCGGAAGCGGCTGTGGACCAGTCGGAGGTCCACACCCTTGAGCTCCTTCTTCGCGAGCTTCTGGAGTCCCTCGAAGACCGCGACCGCTCGATCGACCTTGTTGACGACGACGAGGGTGGGGCCTGCTGCCCCGTTCGCCTTGGCGTGGCGCTCGGTGATCAGTTTTGGGAGGGCCTTGTCGTCGACCTTGCCCGTGTACACCTCGAGCTTCTTCTCGACGCCCTCCCAGAGCACACCGCGCCGGTCCTGGGCGGGGATGGAGATTGGGGAGAGATCTGGCAGATGGGTCCGGGTCTCGGGGCTCTTCTCCAGCCACTCGCGCTGGAGGGTCGCGCTCATCCACCAGGTGGCAGAAGGTCGGACCGCGGACTTGTGAGCAGCGCGCCGGAAGGCTTGGAGCTGGCCTGAGGTTGCGAGGCCGACGTCCATCAACTGCACCTCGTCCATGACCCAGAGGCAGTCCTGGTTCAGGAGGCCGAACTCCATTGGCCAGCGCGCGCGCCGGCTGGCGTAGCCCCGGTTGAGGGCGCGCGAGAGGAGCATGTCCTGGGTGCCCACGAGGATGGCCGGGGCCTCGGGGTAGCGATACCAGTCCTCGCACTCGCGACCGCCCATGAGCACATGGACGCCGACCTCGCTGAGCTGGGCCTTCGCGAGGAACTCGGCGGTGCTGGCGGCCGTCTGCTCCACGAGGACACGCATGGGCAGGCAGAAGGCCAGGCGCGTCGGCCAGCGGAGGTCGTGGCGTAGGCAGCGGTGGAAGGCCCAGGTCAGCAGCGTTCCGGCGGTCTTGCCGAAGCCGGTGGGGATGCGGATGAGGCGGTCCGCCAGAGGGAGGCTGGCCAGCGCCTCCTGCCAGGGATGGGGGGAGTGGCCAGCGGCGCGGCGGAAGAACTCCGTGAACGAGGGCTCAGGCATGGGGGCTCCTGGGTGGCGGGCAGTTCAGAGAGAGGGAGGGGTG
>CAZAIE010000526.1:0-5706 GCA_964485035.1 uncultured Myxococcaceae bacterium
AGGCCCAGCCGACGTAGCCTCCTGGAGGGCAGGAAGACCAGTGGGACGCAGGTGGCCGCGAGGAGCCCTGCCTGCACGGCGACGTGGAAGCCCCCCAGGCGGACGTAGTCGCCGCCGAAGGGCCGGCCGACCCACAGCGCGCCTGCGAGCACGACCGCCAGCGCCGTGGCCGCTCCCACGGCGAGGGTCACCGCGAGACGGCCACGCCCCCGACGCCTGAGGAGCACCACTCCAAGCCCTGCCGCGGCCAGCGGCGGGAGCAGCAGGAAGCCGCTGGTGGTGACGAGGTACGGGAGGCCGCCGAAGAGGCCGAGCCAGAGACCGGTGGGGACGACCCGGGTGCGGGGAGACAATGCCCGGGCCAGCGCGAGCGCGAGCGACGCGGCGGCGAACCCCTCGTGGAGGTGGTGGTCCGCTTCGCCGAGCTGCGCCACGTCGGCGATGAGCGGCTGGACCAGCAGCACCCCCGCGGTGACCAGCGCGGTCCACCGCCCGAACCAGCGGCAGGCGAGCGCGGTGAGCAGCCCGATGCCCACGAGTCCCAGAAGAGGGCCCGCCCACGAGAGCGCCAGCATCCCGCGGGGCGAGAAGGGAGCGTCCACGCCGAAGAGCAGCTGGACGCCCGCGAGCAGCCACGCGTGCCCCGGCGGCCACGGGCTCTCCATCCCGGGGAAGGCCGCCCAGGTGTCGAGCGTGGGCGCGGCCGGGAAGGCGAGCCTCGAGAGCCAGGCGAGGCGGCCGTAGTAGTACGCGTCGGTCGGCGCGAGCGTCGCCGGCGGGCCGGGGATGGGGAGCCGCTCGAACAGCCCGATGGCGGTGAAGGCGCAGAGCCACGCCGCGAAGCGGGCCGGCGAGAGGTCGTCGCGCTGGGCGCCGTTGGGCTCCTGGGAAGGCACCGCGCGAGGGTAGCCGCGGCGGTGGGGGCGGGCAACCGCCGGACGTCACGCGACTGTCACCTGGGCGCCTCGCCAACGCCGCGGGGCTTCGTCTAGCATGCGCGCACCTTGCGAACCCCAGGAGGGACCATGCGCGACCACCTGTACGATCACGTGGACTACAAGCTGGCCGAGCTGGAGCACCGCTATGGCCCCAACGTCCACATCGTGGCCAACCCGTACTCACTGTCGCAGCTGGCCACGCTGTGCGCCAAGGACACCATCCAGCCCACCGTGAACCAGTTGGTGGTCGCCATCTACACCGACCTGGTGAAGCTGGTGCTGAACGCGGAGTTCCCGCGCAAGCAGGTTTCGGTCCCCACCCGGATGATCGCCACCAACCCGCGCGGCATCTTCCACGGCCAGGTCATCGACCCCGAGGTGCGCGCCATCTCGGTGAACATCGCCCGCGCCGGGACGCTCCCCTCGCAGGTGACCTACGACCAGCTCAACATGGTGCTCGACCCCCGCCTGGTGCGGCAGGACCACATCATCATGAGCCGGATGATCGACGACGCCTCGCGGGTGGTGGGCTCGAACATCGGGGGCGCGAAGATCGGCGGGGACGTGGACGACGCCTTCGTGCTCGTGCCCGACCCCATGGGCGCCACCGGCGGCAGCCTCAGCATGGCGCTCAAGATGTACAAGGAGAAGGTGGCCGGGCGCGCCCGCCGGTACATCTGCATGCACCTGGTGGTCACCCCCGAGTACCTGCGCCGGATGCGCGACGAGCATCCCGACGTCGCCATCTACGCCATCCGGCTCGACCGCGGCCTCTCGCCCTCCGAGGTGTTCGACACCGTCCCCGGCACGCTGTGGGACAAGGAGCGCGGTCTCGACGACCACCAGTACATCGTCCCCGGCGGCGGCGGGTTCGGCGAGGTCATGAACAACGCGTACGTCTGACCAGGAACGACACGACGAGGAGCGAGCCATGGCCTTCTGGGACGGAAAGCTGCGGGTGATGTTCTCGGCCGAGCAGATCCGCGCGCGGGTGCAGGAGCTGGGCGCGCAGATCACGCGGGACCTTCTGGGCTCGGAGGTGACGGTGGTGAGCGTGCTCAAGGGCTCGTCGCTCTTCTGCGCCGACCTCGTCCGCGCCATCGACCTGCCCCTCAACCTCGACTTCCTGGGGCTCTCCAGCTACGGCGGGAAGACCGAGACCAGCGGGGTGGTGCGCATCACCAGCGACCTGGCGCTGCCCATCGAGGGCAAGCAGGTGCTGGTGGTGGAGGACATCGTCGACACCGGGCTGACGATGGACTTCTTGCTCCAGAACCTGAGGACGCGCCGGCCCGCGGGCGTGCGGCTCTGCTCGCTCTTGCAGAAGCCCTCGCGGGCGCAGCGCGACATCCGGCTGGACTACACCGGGTTCGTCATCGAGGACGCGTTCGTGGTGGGCTACGGGCTCGACTATGATGAGCGCTACCGGAACGTGCCGTTCATCGGAGTGCTCGAGAGGTCCTAGCCCAGGGCCCCTGGGGCGCCAGCTGGCCAGCGGGAGGTGCGGCGCATGGAGTCCGAGGTCACGCGCGGGCAGTACAAGCGGATCTTCACGGTGCTCTTCCAGCTCACCAAGAAGGTGAACGAGGGGGCGCCGCTGCCGGAACTCTTGCGCACCGTCTCCTCGGCCGCGGTGGACCTGGTGTCCGCCGACGCGTGCTCCATCATGCTGCTCGACGAGCCGCGGGCCGAGCTCCTGTGCAAGGCGGCCAGCGGCCTCGCCCCCGAGGAGGAGGCCGGCATCAGCTTCCGCGTGGGCGAGGGCGTCGCCGGCTGGGTCGCCGAGCACGGGGCGCCGGCGCTCATCCCCGACGTGACCACCGACGCGCGCTTCAAGGTGGTGGAGGGGCAGGTCACCCGCATCCGCTCGCTCCTGGTGGTGCCGCTCTCGACGAAGGAGGGCGTCATCGGGGTGATCAGCGCGTCGAGCTGGAAGCCGGAGGCCTTCGGGGCCGACCACGAGGAGCTGCTCAGCTACCTGGGCGCGTCCATCGTGAAGGACATCGAGAACGCGCGGCTCTACCGGCTGTCCATCTGCGACACGCTGACCAAGGCGTTCAACCGCCAGTACCTGTACCAGCGGCTCCCCGAGGAGATCGAGCGGTCGCGCCGCTACGGGGACCCGCTCAGCGCGGCGCTCTTCGACATCGACCACTTCAAGCGCTTCAACGACACCTACGGCCACCCCGCGGGCGACTTCGTGCTCAAGGAGGTGGTGCGGCTGGCGCAGGCGCAGATCCGCGACGTGGACGCGCTGGTGCGGTACGGCGGCGAGGAGTTCTTCCTGCTGCTGCCGAGCACGCCGCTTGCGGGAGCGGTGACCACCGCGGAGCGCGTGCGCAAGGCCGTGGAGGGCGCGCAGTTCCCCTGGAGCGACCGGCGGCTCACCGTGACCGTCTCCGCCGGGGTCGCCGAGCTGGGGCCGGACGCCCCCGACGACGAGGCGCTGCTGCGGCGCGCCGACGAGGCGCTGTACCGGGCCAAGGGCAACGGCCGCAACCGCGTGGAGAGGTAGGAGAGGACGATGCGAGAAGACGCCCCCCGCAGGTCGGTCGCCAGCGTCGCCAAGCGGCTGCTGCTGCTGGTCGTGTTCGCGGTGCTGGGAGGGGCCATCCTCTGGCTGGTCTCCGAGCGCAACGCCAAGACCTTCGCGGTGGAGCTGCGCGCCGGGGAGCTGGTGGTGCTGAAGGGCCGTGAGCTGCCCACCGGCTTCGCGCCGTACAGTCCGGTGGACAAGCTGCTGGCCCGGGCCTACGCGCCCATCCCGCTCTCGGGCGACTCGCCCGGCGAGCTCCTGAACGCGCCGTACCCGGACAAGGACCGGCTGGACCAGGCGCTGTTCCGCACGCTGCGGGCCTGGGTGGAGGTGCGGCTGGACGCCGACGACCCGGAGCGGCTGGCCCAGGCGCTGAAGTACCTGCGGCGCGCGGAGCTCCTGATGGGCATCACCGCGGACCAGCGGGACGAGCTGCGGGCGCTCCAGGGCAAGGTGGCCTACGTCGAGGGGCGGGCGCGGCTGGAGGAGGCGGAGGTGGCGCTGCGGGAGGCCACGGCGAGGCTGCGCCTGGCCGCCGAGGTCCGCGGGCGCTACTCGCGCGAAGCGGGGGAGCTGTTCGAGCGCGTGAACCCGCTCTCCGAGCAGCTCTCGCGGACGGTGCGACAGACGGCGCCCCGCGAGACCGCCGCAGCGCAGGGGGCTGACGCGGGGGGCCCCGACGCAGGCGCGCCCGACGCCGAGGTGCCGGCCGAGGCGCCTGTCCCAGCCGCTCCCGACGCGGGGACCGACGCGCCCGACGCGGGCTGAGCCGTTTGAGCCGGCCCCCAAACCGGGTACACAATCTCGGCCATGACCCTCGCGATCCTCGTGGCCGTGGCGCTGTGTGCCGAACCCTCCGACGCGCCGCTGCGCGTCTCTCCCGGCATGCAGGAGGTGCTGAAGGTGCCCGGGCTCACGCGGGCGGCCGTGGCCGACCCCACGGTGGCCGACGTGACCGCGCCCGGCGGCGACGAGCTCCTGGTGCTGGGACACAAGCCGGGGCGGACCACGCTGACGCTGTGGATGAAGGGCAAGAAGCCGGTGACCCGTATGGTCATCGTGGACGACGGCCGGTTCGCCGAGCTCGCGCAGATGGTGAAGGAGAAGGTGGACCCCACGCTGAAGGCCGAGGTCTTCGGCGACAAGCTGGTCATCGACGGCACGCTCGACTCGGTGGATGACTACCAGCGGCTCAAGACGCTGGTGGGCGACCAGCCGAACGTGAAGCTGCTGGTGACGCTCAGCCCGCGCGCGCTGCCGGCGCTGGCGAGCGCCATCAACGCCGAGTTCCGCAGGCAGGGCCTGGCGAACGCCACCGCCAAGGCGCTGGGCGGCCGGCTGGTGCTCGAGGGCTCGGTCTCGGACGAGAAGGAGCGGGCGAAGGCCCAGCTGATCGCCGAGGGGTACTACGCCCAGTTCGGGAAGTAGCCGGCCTGCCCTGGCGGGGGAGGCCCGCGCCGCAACGCGTCGTGCAAAGTCCGGCGGTCCGGGCGACTCTGCGCGTCCCTGCGCCGCCGCGAGGACGTATGGCCGAGAAGCACTCCCCGTCTGCCGTTCCCAGAGAAGTGGTGACCCTCGCGCTGGATGCGATGGGAGGCGACGCGGCGCCGGAGGTGACCGTCGCGGCCGCTGCGCGGCTGTCGCTGACGGCCCCCGAACTCCAGACGATCCTCGTCGGGGACACCGCGCGGCTGAGCGCGCTCCTGGAGCGGACGCGGCACGACCCCGAGCGGCTGTCGGTGCAGCACGCCGCGCAGGCGATCGCCCCGGGGGAGTCGGCGCGGGAGGCGCTGGACGGGAAGCCTGATGCGTCGCTGGTGGTGGCCGCGCGGCTGGTCGCCAGCGGAGAGGCCGAGGCGCTGGTGACGGCGGGGCACCCCGGGGCGACGGTGCTGGCGGCGGCGCGCACGTTCGGGCTGCTCCCGGGGATCCGCCGGGCGGCGCTGGCGTCGGTGTACCCCACGCAGACGGTGCGCGGGCCGCGGGGTGACCCGTTCGCGCTGATGCTGGACGTGGGGGCCACGGTGGAGTGCACGGCCGAGGACCTGGTGGCCTTCGCGGTGATGGGGGCGGCCTACGCGCGGGTGGTGGGGCAGAACCCGGAGCCGACGGTGGCGCTGCTGTCGAACGGGACCGAGGCCGGGCGTGGGCCGCGGCACGTGGTGGAGGCGCACGCGCGTCTGCGCGAGCACCCGGGGCTGCGGTTCGTGGGGGACGTGGAGGGGGTGGACA
>CAZAIE010000527.1:0-5702 GCA_964485035.1 uncultured Myxococcaceae bacterium
ACCCACTGCAGCTTCTCCTCGCTGGTCGCCGGGTTGGAGAACAGCAGCGCGACGATCATCACCACCGCCATCGCCAGCCCGTCCACCACCCGCTCGACGACGATCGACGCCATCGCCGCGCTCCGCCTCAGCTTCCCCTTCTCGGCGATGAGCAGCGGCCGCGCGAACTCGCCCAGCCGGAACGGCATGATCACCAGGGCCATGAACCCGATGGCGCTGGCGCTGTTCAGCCGCTTGAACGTGGGCTTGCCAACCGACTCGAGCAGAATGCCCCAGCGCACGGTGCGGATGAAGTGGATGGCCACCAGGATCACCGCGTAGGGCAGGAGCCACACGTAGTCGGCCGACCCCAGCGACTTCCAGAGCTGCGCCACCTTCGACATCCCGCACTCGCCGCCCTCGGGGGTCTGCCCGGGTGCGCACGGGACCGTGCCGCGCAGCGTGAGCCAGATGAACACGGCGCTGATCGCCAGCCCGCCGAGGACCTTCGCCGCCCGCTTCATGCCTTCCTTCATGACAGCTCCTCACCGCGCAGCAGCCGCGCGGGGTTCTCCGCCAGCAGCTGCTGCAGGCCAGCCTTCCCGGCCCGGCGCTCCAGTTCCTTGATCGCTTGGGGCAGCCACTGGCCGCCCACCTCGGCGTCGTGCAGGTCGGTCGCAGCGATGGCGTAGAGCCCGTCCTCGAGCAGCTTCAGCGCCGTCTTGCGCGCTTGCTTCCCGTACGTGCCCACGAGGCTGCCCAGGTCGAGCTGCAGGAGCCCTCCCAGCCGGACGGCCTCCTCTGCCCGCTTCGGCTCCTGGAACTCCGCGCACCGCTCCGGGTGTGCCAGCACCGGCCGGACTCCCTTGCGCTGCAGCCTGAAGAGCAGGTCCGGCAGCGCCGGGACCACGCTCTCGTACGGCGCCTCGACCAGCACGTAGGGCGTCTGCCCCAAGTGCCTGCCCCTTCCCGAAAGCTCGGCTTGGAGGAACTCGTCGTCCAGCCGGTTCTCGGCCCCAAGGTGCAACTCGAGCGAGAGCCCTTCCTTCTTCAGCAGTCCCGCGACCTCCAGGCGACGCGCCTCCGCCTCCGCTGCGGACGCAAACTGCGGCAGCGCGTGGGGCGTGGGTGCGACGGCCCCGAAGCCCAGCGAAACCAGGAGCTTGGCGATGGCCACAGACCCGGCCGCCTCGCGCGGGCCGTCGTCGATTCCCCACAGGAGGTGGCAGTGCAGGTCGGTGAACATCGGGGGCGCGAACCATACCCGCGGTCGCGCGGGCGAGGCAACGAACTTGGTCAGCGCGGCCGCGGCGGCCGGTTCACGGCGTGGCGCGGCAGCTCGCCAGCGAGGACCCGCAGCAGATCGCCCAGCGCCTTCTCGGCCATCGCCAGGCGGGTGCGCAGCGTCGAGGTCCCGATGTGCGGGACCAGCACGGTCCGGGGCGCGGTGAGCAGCCGGGGGTGCACCTTCGGCTCCTCCTCGTAGACGTCGAGGCCCGCGCCGCCCAGGTGGCCGGAGTGCAGCGCCTCGGCCAGCGCCGCCTCGTCGACCACCGGCCCGCGCGAGGTGTTCACCAGGATCGCCCCGGGCTTCATCCGCGCGAACGCACGCGCATCGATCAGGTGCCGGGTCTCTGCCACGAGCGGGCAGTGCAGCGAGACCACGTCCGCGCGGGCCAGCAGCTCCTCGAAGCCCACGAACCCGCCCAGGGCGTCGCCCTCGGGTGTGCGCCGGCGGCCGCTGTAGACCACCTGCATCCCAAAGGCCCGCGCCCGCCGCGCCGTGGCCTGCCCGATGCGCCCCATCCCCACGATGCCCAGCGTCGCCCCCGAGAGCAGGGCCCCCAGGAAGTGCGTGGGGGTCCAGCCCTCGAAGCGACCTGCCCGCAGGAAGGCCTCGGACTCGGGGATGCGCCGCGCCACCGCGAGCATCAGCCCCAAGGCGCAGTCGGCGGTCGCCTCCGTCGTCGCATCGGGCGTGTTGGTCACCCAGATGCCCAGCTCCTCGGCGGCGGCGAGGTCGACGTTGTTGTAGCCGGCCGCGTAGTTCGCGACGATCCGGAGCCTGGGCGCAGCCGCCAGGAGCTCCCGGTCGAGCCGGTCGGAGAGCATCGAGACCACGCCGTCGGCCAAGGCGAGCTCCGCCTGCCACCGCTCGCGCGGGATGGCGCCCGACTCGGGGCCGACGCTCAGCTCCACCCTGCCCTGCAGCATCGCCATCGCCTCGGGAGGCAGCGGCCTGCTCACGAAGACCCTACTCATCGCCGACCTCCCGTTTGGCCTCGGCCGGCGCCGGCTCGGCGAGCTCGTCGGTCTCTTCCGGGCGACCGGGGATGCGGTAGTCGCCGCCCAGCCACTTGCCCAGGTCCAGCAGGCGGCAGCGCTGCGAGCAGAACGGGAAGGCAGGGTTCTCTTTCCGCGGCCCGACGGGCTTGCGGCAGATGGGGCAGGTCGCCATTTGCTTCATCCTTGCGAGGGCTTGCGCTCTTGGAGGAGCAGCGGGTCGAGCAGCTCCCGACGCCGCTCGACGATGCGCCTGCGGCAGACGGTGCCCGCCGGCGTCAGCTCGCCCTCCTCCAGCGAGAACCCGCCCGGGACCACGGCGAAGCGGCGCACGCGCTCGGTGTCCGGGGCCTCGCGCTGGACGCGGTCGAGTTCGCGCTCGAGGGTCGACAGCAGCGCGGGGTGCGACGCAAGGATCGCGGGGTCGTCGGGGATGCCCGCCTCGCGCGCGAAGCGGGCGGAGCGCTTCCGGTCCAGCGAGAGCAGGGCCACCGGGCTGCGACCGTCGGCGACGGCCACGGCGTGGGCCACCAGCGGCGCCGCACACAGCCGGGCCTCGACGAGCTGGGGAGGCGCCCGCCGCCGGCCGCGCAGGTTGAGCTGCTCCTCCCCGCGCCCCTGGACCCGGAGGAACCCGTCGACGTCGAGGTCTCCCACGTCTGCCGTCCGCAGCCAGCCCTCGGCGCGGCCGACCGGGCCATCGTCCGCGAGGCAGGTCACGTCGCCACGCAGTTCGATCTCGCCGTCGGCGGGGACGCGCACGGCGAGGCCAGGGAGCGGACGACCCTGCGTCCCCAAGCGGCGCGAGTGGTGGGCGTTGAGGCTGACGGGGCCACCGGCCTCGGCGAGCCCCCACGCCTCCTGGACCTCCAGGTCGACCGAGGCGAAGAACTCCAGGGTCTCGCGCCGGGTCGGCCCCAGGCCACAGAGCAGAAAGCGCGCTGCGTGCACTCCCAGCTCGAGCTTCAGCGGTTCGAACACCACCTTCTGCGCGAGCTTGAAGGCCGCCAGCGTCGGCCCCGGCACCGGGAGGTAGTCGTCCTCGAGCCGGTGGCGCTCCTGGGCGGCCTTCTGGCCCCACCCCAGCACCTTCTGTCGATTCGCTGGCTCGGCGGCCAGCCGCTCCTCGGCAACCCTGCGCAACGACTCCCAGTCTTCCGGGGTCCCGTGCAGGAAGCTCGGGCGCACGTCCCGGACCTGAGCCGCGAACCCGCAGTGCTCCGGGGCCACGTGGAGCTGGGCGCCGGACCAGAGCGCCGCCCGGACCACCGCCCGCTCCAAGAGCAGCGCCGGAGGCAGCCGGGAGAGGAGCGTGTCGTCCGCCGAGAGACCCGTCGCCCGGGCGAAGCGCTGGGCGTGCGCCGCTAGCGCCGCGTGGGTGTGGCGGACGAGGTGCGGCGTGCGAGCCGTCCCGGGGGTCACGGTGATCGCCGCGACGGCCGTGGGTTCGAGAGCGTCTACGAGCCGGTCCCAGCCGTCGCCAGCCGGCAGCGCGTCCCAGGCCTGGGCTCCCCCGACGGGCGGGCCCAGCACGAGGAGCGGGAGCTGCTGGCCCTCGCTCGCCGCCAGCGCCTTGGGGAGCAGCGCCGGTTCGACGACCAGGGCGGCAGGTGCGAGCGCCCGGAGGACCTCGGCGAGCTGGGCTGGGGACCATCCAGGGAAACAGGGAGCCGGCGGATGTCCGGCGGCCATTGCGCCCGCCTCGACCGCTGGCCACTCGGGCCGGTGTCCGCACAGGACCGCGAGCGGCTGGCCGGCGGGGAGCGCGAGGGACCGCAGCCCGCAGGCGAACCGGGCAGCCTGGTCCTGGAGCGTGCGCCAGGTGGTGGGACGGTAGGGGCCGTCGCCCTGCCGGGTCCAGAGCGCCGGACCCGCGCCGTGCTTCGCCGCGTGGTCGCGCAGCGCTTGGGGGAGCGTGGGGAGCAGCATCGCGGCCGTTTTCTACCACACGGGCCGGCCCCCGGCGCATGAGGTTGACAGCACCGGGGCCCTCGCCATAATCCGGCGTCATCCACGCTACTTGCCCCTGCCAAGAGGGACAGCTCCGCATGATGATCGACCTGACGTGCCAGAAGTGCGAGGCCAGCTTCGAGATCGACGCCACCGAACTCATCGATGGCAGCGAGCGAATCAAGTGCCCCAACTGCGACGCCAAGGCCCCGCAAGCCGCAGTCGACGACTTCGGCAACGCCCTGGGCGAGCTCTGCAAGGCGGTGGCTGCCCTGCGGACCAAGTTCGGGGTCAGCCTGGCCATCGAGACCGACGACCTGCCTCCTCCCTATGACTCCGACGACGACGAGGAGGACGAAGAGGACGAGGACGACGACTCGCTGTTGGACGACGCAGACGACGACGAGGACGACGACGAGGACCTCGGCGACGACGACGAGGAAGAAGAAGCCCGCTGAGGCCCCACCCGCAGCACCAGCACTGAGAGAGGACCGCTCATGGCCGAGACCCCGACCACCACCCCCGAAGGCGGCGACGTCGTACGCGACCAGGACAAGATCATGCTGGTCCTGGCCTACTTCGGCATCTTCGCCCTCATCCCCTACCTCACCGTGAAGGACAGCGAGTACGTGCGCTGGCACGCCAAGCAGGGCCTGGTGCTCTGCGGCGCCTCCTTCGCCTGGGGCATCGTGGGCTTCATCATCAACTTCATCCCGTTCCTGGGGTGGTGCATCTACTTCCTCGGCTTCATCGCCATCATGGTCGTGGCGATCATGGGCATCGTGAAGGCCTTCGAGCCCAAGCGCTGGAAGATCCCGGTGCTCTCCGGCATCGCCGAGAAGTTCTAGACCTCGCTCGAGCAGCGACGCGGGAGGCGGGCCACGGCTCGCCTCTCGCCGTTCGTGCGCCCCGATGCAGCTGCGTGAGCTCCCCAACCGCGCCGAGCGCGTCTCGGTCCAGCTGGCCGTGAAGGTCGTCGTGGACGGCCACGCCTACCGGGCGGAGATGGTGAACGTCTCGCTCACCGGCGCCTTCCTCGAGGCGAGCTTCCCCATCGGCACCCCGCTCGAGGTGCACATCCCCCTGCCCGGCGGCGAGCCGATGCAGCTCACCGCCAGTGTGGTCCGCGAGGGCTGGTGCCAGAAGTTCCTCGAGGACCGCAAGGTCGACAACCTGGCCGTCCGCGCCCTGGGCGTCGGCGTCTGCTTCGACGAGCTCGACGACGAGAACGCCCAGCGGCTGCAGGACTACCTGGAGCTGGTCCTCGACCGCAGCTAGGGCCGCCAGAACCGGGCCTGCACCAGGAACACCCCCGAGAGCAGGAACAGGGCGATGCCCAGCGGCCGCGTGGCGCGCAGGAGCATCAGCAGCGCAGGCACCCCCACGAGCGCCGCGAGGATCCCGTTGCGGACCGGCGGAGAGGCCCGCGTGAGCAGCCACTCGGTGACGCTGGGCCCCTCCACCCCGCTCCCGAAGGCGCTCCCCATCCC
>CAZAIE010000528.1:0-5701 GCA_964485035.1 uncultured Myxococcaceae bacterium
GCCATGGTCTGGGGGCGCTTCTCGGCGTCCTTCTCCAGGCAGGAGAACACCAGCTGCTGCAGCGCCAGGGGGATCGACTCCCCGGCCGGGGTCTGCTCTGGCAGCGGCGCCGGCGCGCAGCGCGCCACCTTGTGCGCGAGCTGCAGGAAGTCCGCGGCGGCGAACGGGGCTCGGCCAGCCAGGACCTTGTAGAGCACCACCCCCAGCGAATAGACGTCCGCGCGCTGGTCGATGGCGAGGCCCAGGAGCTGCTCGGGCGCCATGTAGGCCGGGGTCCCCACCAGCACCCCCGAGGCGGTGCTCTCCAGCGCGGTCGCGTCGGCGCGCAGCTTGGCCACCCCGAAGTCCAGGACCTTCACGAAATCTCCGCCGAAGCGGTCGGTCACGAAGACGTTGTCGGGCTTGAGGTCCCGGTGGATGACCCCCACCCGGTGCGCGGCGTCGAGCGCGGTGCAGACCTGGCGCAAAAGCCTCAGCGCGCGCGGGAGCGGGAGGCCCCGGGGCTGCTGCATCAGCCGGGTGAGCGTCTCGCCGCGCAGCAGCTCCATCACGCAGAAGATGCGCCGGGCTCCGTCGCCGGGCAGCGTCTCGTCGACGAAGTCGAAGATCTCCACGATGTGCTCGTGGTTCACGCGGTTGACGGCTTGCGCCTCCTGGAAGAAGCGCTGCACCTGCTCGTGGGACCGCGTCAGCTCAGGCTTGAGGATCTTCAGGGCCACCTGACGGCCGATGGCGCGGTGCCGCGCCAGGAACACGCGCCCCATCGCGCCCTCGCCCAGCGGCTCCAGGATCTCGTAGCTGCCGACCACTTCATGGACCGGCCCGGGCTCCGCGTCGAGGGGGACGGGGATGGACCGCTCCAAGGGCTCGACCGCCGTGCCGCCGAGCCGGGCCAGGTCCTCGCGCAGGGCGAGGACGGTGGGGTAGCGGTCCGCCGGCTCCTTCTGCAGGCAGCGATCGACGATGGCCGCCAGCGGCTGGCAGTCGCGGGGAAGCTGGGCGTGCGGCTCCTCGAGGTGACGGCGCCGCACCGACTGAGAGTCGTTGGCGGTGAACGGCGGGAACCCGGTGAGGGCCTCGTACAGGAGGATGCCCAGCGAGTAGGTGTCGGAGGCGGCGATGGCGCGCTTGCCGCGGATGCGCTCGGGGGAGAGGTACTCGGCCTCCACCAGCACCCGGCCCGGCGGACGGGGCAGGGTGCGGCCGGGCCGCATGAAAGCCAGCCCGAAGTCGAGCAGCTTCGCCTCCCAGGGCGGGCCCTTGGGGTCCACCCACACCGTGGCAGGCTGGACGTTGCCGTGCACCAGCCCGCGCGAGTGGAAGGCGTGCAGCGCCTCGCACAGCGAGAGGGCGAGCGGCACCACCTCGGCGGGGCGCAGGGGGCCTCGCGCGCGCAGCACCGCAGAGAGGCTCTCCCCCACCGGCGCGGAGACGAACCAGCGGCGGCCGTCGGGGAGCGCGCCAGCGCGCACGCGCTCGAGGACGTGGGGATGCGTGAGGGCGCGCCGGTTCTCTACCTCCGCGAGGAACCGGGTGACCAGCTCCGCCGAGGCCAGCACCTCCGGACGCATCACCTCGAGGATGACGTGCGCGCCCAGCTCCTCACGGGCCAGGAGCACCTCGGCCGCCGCGCCTTCCGAGAGCCGCCGGAGCACCTCGCAGCCATGGTTTGCGCCGTCCGCCTGCGTCATCGCCCGCCGCCTCCGGCCGTCTGCATCCTCATGCCCCCGCCTGGTGCACCAGGGCGATCCACCGGGCGAGCGTGGGGCCGTTCAGGGCCATCGGCGCCACCTCCAGGACGAAGCCGCCCGGCTCCGCTCGACAGGTCTTCACCGTCCCCCAGAGGAGGAACGGGTCCTCGCACTCCAGCCGCAGCTGGACGAGGTAGTTCTCGGCCATCGCCGAGCGCCCGGCCATGACCAGGTGGGTGGGGGTGACGCGCCGCGCCCGGAACGAGAGCGCCTGGCGGCCAGCCACGAGCACCGGGAAGTCCAGCGTGCGGCCGGACTCTTCGGGAGCCTGCGTCGCGTCCTCCCGGTCCAGGACCCGGGAGAGCGCCGGGGTCGCCCCGGAGGCCAGCTCGGACTCGAAGGAGGCGAGGAAGGCGGGCACCTCGGGGAGGAACGCCGCCAGCTCGCGCCGGGCGCCATCGTCCAGGGCCAGCGGGAGGCCCGCGAGGTGCGCGGGCGAGACGTGGAGCAGCCGGCCTAGCAGGTCGACCAGGTGGTCCGCGGCCTGGACGACCGACACGAAGCCAGGCGGCGCGGGCGTCGCGTGGTGGCCGGAGATGACCTCGGTGAGCGCGTCGGGGAGGTTCCAGCGCGCCGCCGCGACCAGGCCCAGCTCGAGGTGGTAGCGCTCGAGCAGGTCCAGCCAGTGCCCGGAGGACAGCGCCAGCGCCTCGGGGTGGTCGGGGAGCAGACGCTCCACCGCGGCCGTCGCGAGCAGCTTGCCCAGGTCGTGGAGCAGGCCCGCGGCGAACGCCTCCTCGGGCGCGAGGGACTGCGCGCGGGCGAGGTGGTGGCAGAGGACGGCTCTGGCGAGCGAGGCCTGACAGAGCCGCTGGCGGATGGGGGCGAGAGGCCCCGGCGCCTCGGCGAGGGGGCTGAGGCCAGCGGCGAGGGCGACCTTGGCGACCTGGCGCGCCCCCAGGCGGCCGATGGCGGCGCGCAGGCTGGTGACTGGCTCGCCGCCGCCGAAGGCCGCTGCGTTCGCGGCCCGCAGCACCGCGGTGGCCACCGCCTGGTCGGCGCTGACGAGGTCGGTGAGCTCGCGGAAGTCGAAGTCGCCCGTGGAGGTGAGCTGCCCCAGGCGCAGCGCCACCGCAGGGTACGCGGGGATGGGCACCGCGTCCCGGCGGATGAGCTCCACCAGGTCGGCTTCGCAGGCGCACAGCGTGGCTGCGGGCGTCATCGTCCCCCTGCCTTCCTGCGCCGCCGGGACCACCGGGCCGGGTGCGACGCACCATCGTGAACCGGACGGAATCGTAACCCCAGGGGGGCGTTGCGGCTTGCCCGGCACGGTCGCCGCCGACACACTCGGGTCATGCGCACCCCTCGACGCCTGATCCCCGGCACGCTCCTCGCCCTCGCCCTCGCTGCGCTCGCGGTGGGTGCGGTCTCCTCCTGCAACTGCTCCCCCTGCCCCGAGGGCGAGAGCCCGTGCGGCTCGAAGTGCATCGACCTGTCGATCACGGACAGCGACTGCGGCGCCTGCGGCAACGTGTGCGGCAAGGCGCAGCACTGTGCCGGGGGGGCGTGCGTCGACGGGTGCGCGGCCGGCAAGACGCTGTGCGGCGACACCTGCGTGAACCTGCAGTTCTCGCTCGGACACTGCGGGGCCTGCGACTCTCCTTGCGGGGCGACGCAGTACTGCGCCAACGCCATGTGCCACTCGCGCAGCGGGAGCTGCCCCTACCTCTTCCTCTTCGAGGACGGGGCGTACCGCTACCACACCGACCTTTCGGGCTCGCCTCTGGCGGCGGGGCTCGACTTCTTCAAGCCCGAGTTCTACGGGACCAACGTCTACGAGCTGGGGACGTGGGGGCCGGACCAGGGCGTGTACAAGCTTCGCCTGCGCGAGCTGATCTACGAGGCGTCCTATTTCGACCACGCGCAGCTCGTGCTCGCGGACGTGCCCGAGGGCTACGAGGTCTACAACGAGTGGGCCTCCACCCCGCAGCTGTTGCGGCTGCCCTCGCTGCGCTACGTGAGCGTGAAGGGTCTGCGGGCGCCGCTCACGGCGGTGTCGGATACGGGCGTCGACGTCCGGGACCAGGTCTCCCGCGTCGACGGCGTGCCCATGCCCGTGACCCGCGGGGGGCTGAGCCGGGTGGTGGTGGACTTCGGGCCGGTCGAGCACCCCGAGCGCGCGCGCCTGGCGATCACCACGTGGGGCGTCTACGAGGACCTGCGTGACGCGCAGAAGCCGCCGTACTCGGGAGGCACGACCATCGAGACGCCGGACGGCGCGGGGGGATGGAAGGAGCGGGTGGTGGCTGGGAAGAGCGCGAGCGATGCGCGCACGTGGATCCTCGATCTTGCGGGCGTGCTCGAGAAGGGCCAGGGCCGGATGCGCATCACCCTGGCGCACCAGCCCTCGACCCTGGACGTCCTCGACGCCGTGAGGCTGGACGACTCGGAGCCGGTGCCGGTGACGCTGACCCCGGTGCAGCCGAGGGTGGCCGAGCTGAGCTTCGAGGGGGCGGCGCAGGTGACCGCGGCGACGCTCGACCGGCGGATCCAGGCCAAGGACCTCAAGCGGCCGGTGGACCCCGACGCGCTCCTGACCGGCGACTACACCAAGTTCGGGGACGTGCGGCCGCTCCTGGCCAAGGCCGACGACCGCTTCGTGCTCATGTCCCAGGGCGACGCCCTGTACCTCGAGTTCGAGGCCCCGCCGCAGGCGCCGAAGACCACGCGCCGCGCCTTCCTGCAGGCGGACGTCTTCTACACCCTGAAGTTCCACCCCTTCGGACAGCTGACGGACACCCTCGAGCCGCTCCCGTTCCACGGGATGAAGACCTACCCGTACCCGGCCGAGGAGTGGCCGTACCGCGGGGACGAGGACTACGCGCGCTACCGGGCGGAGTGGAACACCCGCAAGATCCCGTAGTCACGGGGAGTCGGAGCCGCGTGCGACATTGCCGAAGAGCCCCCTGTCACCCGGGTGAACCCCACAGGAGGCCTGCATGACCACGACGAGTCGCATCACCGCCGCCGCCGCCCGATCCGCGCACCGCCCGACTGCCGCCGACAGCCTGGTGACCCGGCTTCGGCCGCTCGACGACCGCCTCACCCTGAAGATGTTCAGCGAGGACGACAATGGCCTCACGAAGGTGTCCCAGCGCCGCGGCCCCGTGAAGTCGCTGACCCGGGAGGTGGTGGCCCAGGCGCTGGGGATGAAGGTCGCAAGCAGCGCGGAGATGGCCGAGCGGGTCTACCAGTTCCGCGCCGTGAAGAAGAACGACGCCGAGTTCTGGAAGACCTTCCTCGAGACCCAGGAGGAGCCGGGAGTGGGAGAGACGGCGAAGGCCCTGCTCACGGGAAAGAACGTGGCCGAGCTGGTGGCCATCGTCATCGACGAGAAGGACAACCGGCGACCCTTCGGGGCGACCGCCGCGCTCTGTGCGCGCATGACCGACGGCAGCCTCGTCTTCCTCCGTGGGGTCGTGGGAGGGATGGGCTACTGAGCCTGGGATCGAGCAAACGAACCTGGGGCCGGGACGATCGACTGGAGCGTCCCGGCTCGCCTAAGCCCACCCGTCACTCGAGCGTGCAACCGCGTCCAGGGACGAACGAAGCCCGCGCGCTGCGCAGCCCGAACCCGCGAGCCGTGACCGCCGACTGTTCCCGATCCACCCTCAGATCGACGAAGCGGATGCCCTGCACCTCGAGCTCGGGCCCGAGGCACTCCGCCTCGCTCCTCCCGCTCACGAAGAGGCACGAGCACGTCGATTTCGCGGCGAGCCCCGCCAGGGCCTGGGCGCCCGTCCACAGGTAGGCCGCCCCGACCGCGAGGACGACTCCGCCCAGCGCAACCCCGACACGTTTTGCAACCTGGCGCAGGACCGACCCACCTTTCCAGCGCGGACGCCCCGTGGCATCCCGCGTCGCGCCACTATCGTCGTGCGGCATCGAAGATGCACGACTGCTAGACACAGAGCGTAGCGGGGGAGGTTGGGTGGGGACGGCGTTCGGCG
>CAZAIE010000529.1:0-5695 GCA_964485035.1 uncultured Myxococcaceae bacterium
TCGTGGACAACCCCGGCTTCCTCGCCGGCCAGCGCGGCGAGGAAGCCGGGGTTGTCCACGAGCCCTGGACGCCCGACACCAGCGCGTCCGCCAGACGCTCGACGTACACCTGGACGTCGAGCGGCTTGCCGCCGCTCTGCGACTTGCCCTGGACCAGCGTGTCGAAGACCGGCTGTCCCGCGGCCAGCGCCGCGACGCGCAGGTGGACGTCGGCGACGTAGCCGTCCGACTCGGTGACGAAGGCGCGGACGAGCTCGCACCGCAGCTGCACCGCCTCGCCCGTGTCCACCACCCGGAAGCCGCCCTTGCCCAGCGTCGAGCGCAGGCCGTTCGTCGCCCAGGAGGGAATGTCGGCGGTGGTGATGGCGGGGCGGTTCTGCTTCACGTTCTCGCCAATCTTGCCCTTCTCGCCCGTGCGCTGGTCGGTGCAGGGCAGGACCTTCACCGGGGTCTGCTGTGCGCGCGCCGCGTCGGGGCTGCCCGGCCCGAGCTGGCGGGTGGGGCGGAAGGGCAGCTCGCCCTGCGCCGCGGCGGCCAGCGAGAGGAGGTTGACAAGGAGTGCGAGGAGGGGAGTGCGCATGGAAAACGTCCTTTCGGCCCAGGACACTATCGCCCGGTCGCCCCGAGGAGTGAAGCGGGGCGCCGGTCGGTCGGGTCAGGCCAGGTGCGCGGGGTCGAAGCCGGTCGGCTGCCTCGTGAGCCGCGCGAGGTCGAAGTCCCGCAGCAGCTCGCGCGGCGTCACCTCGCGGGCGTCGGTGAGTCCGCACGTCCGCCCCAGCTCCGCGACCAGCCGCTCCGGGCGCACGCCGTGCTCGCGCAGCCACGCGAGGTTGATGTCGCCCTGGCGCTTGCTCAGCCGCTGGCCGTCGGCGCCCAGGAGCAGCGGCACGTGGAAGTAGGCCGGCGCAGGCATGCCCAGCGCCTCCAGGAGCTGGAGCTGGCGGGGGGTGGACGTCAGCAGGTCGTCGCCGCGCAGGACGTGCGTCACGCCCATCAGCGCGTCGTCCACCGCCACCGCGAGCTGGTAAGCGTGGATCCCGTCGGCGCGGCGGACCACGAAGTCGCCGACGCCCCCGGACACGTCGTGGCTCTGGGGACCGCAGACCCCGTCCAGGAAGCCCACCGCGCCGGGCTCGACCCGGAACCGCAGCGCTGGCCGCCTCCCTGCAGCGCGCCTCGCCGCGATCGCCTCCGGGGCGAGCTGCCGGCAGGTGCCCGGGTAGCGCGGGCCGTCGTCCGCGGGGCCGTGCGGGGCGCTCGCCGCCGCGGCGATCTCGGCGCGGCTGCAGTAGCAGTCGAAGACCCGGCCCTGGGCGGCGAGGCGGGACAGCGCCGCCTCGTAGATCGGCTCGCGCTCGGACTGCAGGTACGGGCCGCACGGTCCGCCCACGTCCGGTCCCTCGTCCCAGTCCAGCCCCAGCCAGCGCAGGTCCTGGAGCAGGGCGTCGGTTCCGCCGCGGACGTTGCGCGCGCGGTCCAGGTCCTCGATGCGCATCACGAAGCGGCCGCCCAGGGCGCGCACCTGCAGCCAGGCCAACAGCGCGGTGCGGGCGTTGCCCACGTGCAGGGCGCCGGTGGGGCTGGGAGCGTAGCGTCCGCGCACCGGCCCGGGCAGCGCCCGGATCTCGAGGCGGGGGTCCAAGGGCGGCGGCTACTTGTCGCGGGGGCGCAGGTTCTTGATGTTCTTGTTCGGGTCCACGGGCCGGCGCGGGCCGCGGCGCTCGTCGCCCTTCTCGAGCTTGTCGGCGTCGCCACCATAGAGGAGCTCGGTCAGCTCGGCCGTCGCCGCCGGGGGCACCTCGGCGCAGACCTTGCCCGGCAGCTTCTCGGCCGCGCCCAGCTCCTCGGTGCGCCCCCCGATGTCGCCCGCGACCTTGAAGAGCTCCATGCCCGCGGAGAGCATCTCCGAGTCGAAGGTCTTCTGCGGCAGGCGCACCACCAGGTTCTTGGCGGGCGAGTAGAGGAAGGTCTCCAGCACCAGCTCCTGGCCGCGGCCCATCAGCGCCCCGAAGGCGAGCAGGTCGGCCTCGGCGCCGGCGGCGGTGGCCTTGGCGGCGGCCGCCACCTTGTCGTCGAGCTTGTTGGTGATGAGCGCGTGGATCAGCTGGGAGACGGGGGCCGAGCCGGTGTAGCTGGCGCTGACCTTCTCCTTCTGCCCCGCCGAGAGGATCACCGTGCCGCCGGCGGGCTCGCTCGAGGGCAGGAGGACGCGCCACAGGTGCTTGCCCGGGGGCACGTCCTTGATCAGCACCGGCGTGCGGCCCATCTCCTGGCCGTCGAAGAGCACCTGGGCGCCGTGGGGCGCTGACTCGACCCGCAGCGTCGCCTTCTGCGCCGCCTGCACCGAGTCGCGGACCTTGCGCACCGTGGCGGTGAAGAGCGGGCTCGTGGACTCGCCGTGGAACGGCCGGTTGGGGGTCAGCGCGATGGCGTGGGCCAGCTCCTTCGCGCCCGCGGCGTCGTCGCCGGTGAGGTAGTGGACCACCCCCAGCGCGGCGTGCGCGTCCGAGAGCTCGACCGGGTCCGAGAGCAGGGCGGCGCCGGCGTCGAACTCGGCGATGGCCTTCTTGTAGGCGGTGGCGGCGAGCCCGTACTTGCGCTTCTTCTCGGCGGCCTGGGCGACGTTCACCGCCTCGCGCGCGGCGTTGAGCGCCTTCGCCGCGGCCTCGTTGGGCTCCAGCGCCACCTCCAGCGGGCTCACCGTGCCCACCGACTTGAGCTCGCTCGCCAGCAGCATCGCGCCCTTGGTGCCGGCGCGGACCGGGACGTCGCCGGTGAGGGGCGCGAAGGGCGCGACGGCGACCTTCACTCCGTCGGCGAGGGCGGCGGCAGGCAGCAGGCAGGCGAGGGCGAGGAGCAGCAGGCGTCGCATGGCTGGGCGACCTCCGAAAGAACGACCTGTTATCCGCGAAGTCCGCTGCGAATGCCAGCGCGCCGGAAGGCGGGGCCGCCCGCGCGCGGGGTCACACGGTCCGCGCGAGCCCCCGCAGCCCCGGCTGGACGGCGAGCGTCGCGGGCCAGGCGATCGCCCCGGGTGCCTCGAGCGGCGCCTCCGGGTCTAGGTGTCCCCCCGGCCGGAACCGCTGCAGGAACCAGCGCTTCGCGCCGCGCGCGTGCTCGGAGAGCTCGGCCAGCTTCTCGGCGGTGAAGAGCGGCGCGAAGACCGTGGTCCGGAGCTCGTGGTCCACGCCGAGAGAGAGGGCGGCCTCGAGGCAGGCGCGCGCCTGCAGCGGCTGCTCGGCCTCGCCGCAGACCCACGCCGCGTCCGCGGGCGTCGCCTTGAGGTCGATGGCCAGGTAGTCGACGAGCCCTGCGGCGAGCAGCTCCCGGACGACCTCCGGCCGGGTCCCGTTGGTGTCCAGCTTCACCGCGAAGCCCAGCGCGCGGATCCGCCCCAGGAACTCCGCCAGGTCGGCCTGCAGCGTCGGCTCGCCGCCGGAGATCACCACGCCGTCGAGCTTGCCCCGTCGCTTCGCGAGCAGCTCCAGGACGTCGCCGGGCGCCAGGGGATCGGCTCCGGCGCCGCCCCCGGCCCCGACCAGGGCCGGGTTGTGGCAGTAGCGGCAGCGCAGGTTGCACCCCTGCGTGAAGACCGCCGCGGCCAGTCGGCCCGGCCAGTCCACGAAGGAGCAGGGGACGAGGCCGCCCAGCCTCACGCCCGCGCCTCCGGCCGGAAGGTCGCGCGGCGCTGGAACTCCGCCTGCTTGCCCGCATTCCACTGCTGCACCGGGCGCAGGTAGCCGACCACGCGCGAGTAGACCTCGCAGGCCGCGCCGCAGCTCGGGCAGGCGCGCTGCTCGCCGGCGAGGTAGCCGTGCTCGGCGCAGACCGAGAAGGTGGGGGTCACCGTGAAGTAGGGCAGCCGGTACTGCGCGCAGACCTTCTGCACGAACCGCTTCACCGTCGCCGGGTCGTCGATGGCCTCGCCCACGAACACGTGCTGCACGGTGCCGCCGGTGTAGCGGGCCTGCAGCGGGTCCTGGTGGTCGAGCGCGGCGAAGACGTCGCGGGTGGCGTCGACCGGGAGCTGCGTGGAGTTGGTGTAGTAGGGCGCGGCGCCCTTCTGGAACGCCGCCTCGTTGGCGCACGCGAGCGCGGGGAAGCGCTCCTTGTCCAGCTTCGCCAGCCGGTAGCTCGTGCCCTCGGCGGGGGTGGCCTCGAGGTTGAAGAGGGTGCCGGTCTCGGCCTGGTAGGCCACCAGCCGCTCGCGCATGTGGTCGAGCACGCGCACCCCGAAGGCCCGGCCCTCCTCGCTGGTGAAGGCGACGTGGTGCAGCGCCTGGGCGGCCTCGGCCATGCCCACCAGGCCGATGGTGTTGAAGTGGTTGTGCCAGTACTCGCCGTTGCGCTCGTGCATGTGGCGCAGGTAGTGGCGCGAGTAGGGGTACAGCCCCTGTGCGGTGTAGCGCTCCAGCACCTTGCGCTTGGTGAGCAGGCTCTCCTTGGCGAGGTCCATCAGCCGGTCCAGCCGCTCGAAGAAGTCCTGCTCGTCGCGCGCCTGGTGCCCCAGCCGCGGCAGGTTCAGCGTCACCACCCCGATGGACCCGGTGAGCGGGCTCGCGCCGAACAGCCCGCCTCCGCGCTTGTCGAGCTGGCGGGTGTCCAGGCGCAGGCGGCAGCACATGCTGCGCGCATCCTCGGGCGAGAGGTCGGAGTTCACGAAGTTCGCGAAGTAGGGGATGCCGTAGCGCGCGGTCACCTCCCACAGCCGCTCCAGCCGGGGCTGCTCGAAGTCGAAGCCGGGGGTGATGTTGTAGGTGGGGATGGGGAAGGTGAAGACCCGGCCGCGCGCGTCGCCCTGGGCCATCACGTCCAGGAAGGCGCGGTTGAACAGGTCCATCTCCGCCTGGAACTCGCCGTAGGTCTCCTCCTGGCGGTCCCCGCCCATGATCACCGGTTCGTTCCGCATCGCCTCGGGCACGTCGAGGTCGAGGGTCACGTTGGTGAAGGGCGTCTGGAAACCGACGCGGGTGGGGACGTTGAGGTTGAACACGAACTCCTGCAGCGCCTGCTTCACCTCGTCGTAGCCCAGCCCGTCCCGGCGGATGAAGGGCGCGAGGTAGGTGTCGATGCTGGAGAAGGCCTGCGCGCCGGCCGCCTCGCCCTGCAGCGTGTAGAAGAAGTTGGCCATCTGGCCCAGCGCGGTGCGGAAGTGGCGCGCGGGGCCGCTCTCCGCCTTGCCCGGGACGCCGCGGAAGCCCTGGGTCAACAGGTCGGCGAGGTCCCAGCCCACGCAGTACACCGCGAGCAGGTTCAGGTCGTGCAGGTGCAGGTCGCCCGAGAGGTGCGCCTCGCGGATGGCGGGCGAGTAGAGCCGCTCGAGCCAGTAGGTGGAGCTGATGTGGCTGGCCAGGTGGTTGTTCAGCCCCTGGAGGCTGTAGGCCATGTTCGCGTTCTCGCTCACCCGCCAGTCGCTGCGGTCCAGGTACTGGTCCACCAGCGCCACGCTGGCGGCGTCGGAGACCGAGCGCAGCGCGCGGTGCTGGTCGCGGTAGACGATGTAGGCGCGCGCGGTCTTGCGGTAGGGGCTGGCGAGCAGCACCTCCTCCACCACGTCCTGGACGCGCTCCACGCTGGGGGAGCCGGAGGCGACGGCGCCGAGGATGGCGAGCACGCGCAGGCAGAGCCGGCCCGCCTCCTCCTCGCCGAACTCGCCCGTGGCCGCGCCGGCGCGGCCACGGGCGAGTTCGGCGAG
>CAZAIE010000530.1:0-5694 GCA_964485035.1 uncultured Myxococcaceae bacterium
TCCCCGGCCCCTTTAGCCCCGCGACTTGTCGAGCAGCTTGCCCGAGAGCAGGGGGCCTAGGCTCTCGAACATCATCTTCTCCACCACACCCTCGAACTCCGAGCGCTGGCCGTCGGACGAGTACACGAAGCGGATGCCCATGCCGGGGTCGTCGCCCTCGGCGCGCGCCCAGGCGACCTCGCCGAGCAGCTCGAAGGGGTTCTCGCGGTGCGGGACGGTGAGCTTGAACAGGAACTGGGTGCCGACCGGCAGCGGCTTCTTGGTCTTGATGAAGGTGCCGCCCTTGGAGAT
The DNA here is from genome assembly GCA_964485035.1 of uncultured Myxococcaceae bacterium. Lineage (GTDB taxonomy): Bacteria > Myxococcota > Myxococcia > Myxococcales > UBA5297 > CAZAIE01. The sequence goes on from CAZAIE010000530.1 coordinate 292, forward strand.
GTTCTTCGTGTAGTCGGCGAAGAAGCTGTTCACCTTGCGGTATTCGACCTTCAGCTCGATCGGTGCGCGGGGGGCGATCCGCAGTTCGTGGTTGTCTGACAAGGACTTCCTCCATCGCGGTCCAGCGGTCGCCGACGAGACCGAGATTCGCGGGCCATTATAGTGGCGCGTCGTCCCGGGTCCAGAAACGGTCCGGAAGTCCTGAAAGCCCACGCACGCCTGCCCCGACCATGCCCCTGTCCCTGCACGCCCTCCTCTCGCGCCCTGCCCTGGCCCTCGCTGGCCTCGCGAGCCTCGCCGGAGTGGCCCTGAGCCGCCTGCCGCTCTTCGAGGTCCCCGGCTACGAGCTGTCGGAGGCGATGGCGGTGCTCGGCGCCCTGGCGACGGCGTTCGCCGGGGTGGTCGCGGCGCGGCGCCAGCGCACCCGGGGCGGCCCGCCGTTGCACGCACCGCTCGCGGCGGGGCTGCTGGGCCTCGCGCTGCTCGTGCCCCCGTTCCTCGCGGCGGTCCTGGGCTCCGCCCTGACCACCCGCTGCAGTCCCTGCGTCGGGGTGGGCTTCTACGCGCTGCTCCCCGTCCCCAGCGTGCTGTTCGCAGCGACCGTCGGCGGCCTGTGCGGCTACGCCTTCCGCCGAGGGTGGGCCGCGGGCCTCGCCCTCGTCGCGCTGGGCCTCGGCTCGCTGGCGGCGAGCCTGCACCCGCTCTGGGCGGGCCCCCAGGTCTTCGCCCTGAACCACGCGCTGGGGTACTTCCCCGGCCCGCTCTACGACGAGGCGCTGCCCGTCGAGGGCCGGCTGGTGGTCTACCGCCTGCTCACCCTGGCCTGGACTGGCGTGGGGCTGCTCGCGCTCGCGGGTAGGGCCGGGGCCGAGGGCCTGCTGCCCCGTGCGCGGCTGCCGTGGACCGGGTGGGCGATGCTCGCCGCCCTGCTCGCGGCCATCGCCGGGGCCTGGGCGTACGAGTTCGAGCTGGGGCTGCGCACCACCCCCGAGGCGCTCGCCAGGTTCTTGGGTGGACACGGCCGCACCGCCCACTTCGACCTCGTCTTCCCGGCGGAGAAGCCCACCGCTGACGTGCGGCGGCTGGAGCGGGAGCTGGAGTTCGAACACGCGCAGGTGGCCCGGTTCCTGGGCGGGGCGCCCGGGGGCAGGATCACCGCGTGGTTCCACCGCAGCCCGGAGGAGAAGCGCCGCCGCGTGGGCGCCTCCGAGACCAGCTTCGCCAAGCCCTGGCGCCTGGAGTTCCACGTCCACGACGAGCCCTTCCCCCACCCCATCACCCGGCACGAGCTGGCCCACGCGATGGCGGCGCCGTTCGGCGGCTGGCCGTTCGCGGTGCCGGCGCGCCTCGGCGTGCTGGTCCACATCGGCCTCGTCGAGGGCGTGGCGGTCGCGGCGGACGAGCGGGCCGACGAACTCACGCTCCACGAGTGGGCGGCGGCGATGCGGCGGCTGGGGCTAGCGCCCGACGCGCGGACGATCGTCGGGCCGGCGGGCTTCTACCAGCAGAGCGCCGCCCGGGCGTACACGCTGGCGGGGAGCCTCTTGCGCTTCCTTCGCGAGCGCCACGGAGCCGAGGCGCTGCAGCGGGTGTACCGGGACGGGGACTTCGAGGCGGCCCTTGGCCGGCCGCTGGATGCCCTTGCCCGGGACTGGGAGGCGTTTCTGGACGCGCTGCCGCTGGACGAGCGGGCCCTCCACGCCGCCCAGGTGCGGTTCGAGCGCCCGGGGATCTTCTCGCGTCCCTGCCCCCGCGAGATCGCCGCGCTGCGCGAGGACGCCGAGTCGCTCCGGGCCCGGGACCCCGAGGGCGCGCTCGAGCGCTACCAGCGCTGCGCGGCCATCGAGCCCCAGAACGCGGCCTACCTGAGGGCCCAGGCGGGCCTTTTCGCGGAGCGCGGAGAGACTGCCCGGGCCGGGGAGCTCTGGGAGAAGGCGCTGGCGCTCGCCAACACCTCGGCGGGCCGCGCCGCGGGTCAGCTGGGCCGCGGGGACGCTGCGTGGGCGGCGGGGGACCTGGGACGGGCCCGGGAGGCGTACGCCGCGGCGCTGGCGCTGCACCGCGACCGGGCGACCGACCGGCTGGCGACGGTGAAGCTCCTCTCGGTCTCGGACCCGGAGGCTGCGCCGGTGCTGCGCCGCTTCTTCACCCGCGCGGGGGTTCCGGAGGTCCTCGAGGTGGCGGAGCTGGCGCGGCGTCAGCCGGGCAACGCCTGGGCGCGCTACCTGGTCGCGCGGCAGCTCTTGCAGCACCAGGACCCGGCCGGAACCTTGCGCTGGCTCGGGGAGGCCATGGCCGCGGGGCTGGAGGATCCGGAGCTCGTCCGCGAGGCGCGCCGGATGGAGGTGCAGGCGCGCTTCCTGACCGGCGACTGTCACGGGGCAAGCCCCGCCCTGGACCGGCTCGAGGCGTCCGACCCCTCGGATCGCAGCTTCGCGCAGGAGTGGAGGGCCCGCTGCGACTTCGAGGCGGCCCCGCATTGACACCCCGCGCGGCCAGTTGCTATTCGGGTCGGGTCCCCAGGAGGCCAGCCATGATGCGCATCCTCGCCCTGCTCCTCGCGCTCCTCCCCGGCCTCGCCCAGGCCAAGCCGTGGCTGGGCATCACCCCCACCGAGACCCTGCGCGCCGAGGTGGTGAAGCGCTTCGGTGAGCCGAGCAAGAAGGTGCAGCAGGAGGGCGGCAGGGAGCTCCTCGCGTACACCGGCGAGAAGGCCATCCCCGGCACGCGCGAGGCGCAGTTCACCATCGCGCACGGGAAGGTGGAGCAGATCGTGGTGTTCCCCACCGCCGCGGTGGAGCTCGCGGAGGTCGAGGAGACCTACGGGAAGGCCTGCGGGAGCCTCGAGCGGCCGCCGCCCAACTGCTACCACCGCCTGCTCTCGGACAACTTCCGCATCTACTTCTGGTACAAGCGGCTCGGTCTGGTGGTGTTCTTCCTCGAGGACAAGAAGACCGTCCACTCCATCCTCTTCAACGCGCCGGCATCCACCAACCAGCCCGGCCCGGCCAGCCCGTGAAGGTCATCGGCCTCACCGGCGGCATCGCCTCGGGCAAGAGCACCGTGGCGCGCCTGCTCGCGGGGATGGGGGTCCCGGTGATCGACGCGGACCTGCTCGCCCGCGAGGTGGTCGAGCCCGGGCAGCCCGCGCTCGCAGGGGTCGCCGCGCGCTGGCCCTCGGTGCTGCGCCCCGACGGCACGCTCGACCGGCGCGCGCTGGGGGGCATCGTCTTCGCCGACGCCGAGGAGCGCGCGGCGCTGACCGCCCTGGTCCTGCCGCGGCTGGTCGCCCGCTTCGAGGCGCAGCGGGAGGCCCTGGCGGCCCGGGGCGAGCGCTGCTGCGTCTTCGAGGCCGCGACGCTGTTCGAGGAGGGCCTTCAGGGCGCCGTGGACGGGGTGCTGGTCGTCAGCCTGCCGCCCGACGAGCAGGTCCGCCGGGTGAGGGCGCGCAACGGGCTCACAGAGGAGGAGGCGCGCGCCCGGCTGGCCGCGCAGCTGCCCCTCTCCGAGAAGGTCCGCCGCGCGCGGTGGGTGCTGGACAACTCCGGCCCCGAGGCCGAGCTGGAAGGCCGCGTGCGCGCGCTCTGGGAGCAGATCTGCCGGGAGGCGTGAGGCCGGGACCTGGACTATCCTCGTGCGCCCTTCGGCGAGGTACGCGTGCGAAAGTCCCAGACCACCCTCTTCGTCACCGGCTTCCCCGGCTTCATCGCCAAGCGCCTGGTGACCCGGCTCGCCTCGGAGCAGCGGCAGGCGCGCATCGTCCTGCTCGTGCTGCCCACGTCCGCGGAGGACGCCCGCCGGCGGGTGGAGGACCTGCCGAACCCCGACCGCGTCCGCGTCCTCGAGGGCGACGTGGCGGGCATGCACCTGGGGCTCTCCGGGGCCGAGTACGCGGAGCTGTGCGACCAGGTGACCGATGTCTGGCACCTGGCGGCGCTCTCCTCCGCGGGCGTGGCCCGGGAGGAGGCGCAGCGGGTGAACGTGGAGGGCACGCGCAACGTGCTGGAGCTGGCGCGGGACGCGCGACACGTGCGCCGGGTGTGCCACTTCTCCAGCGCCTTCGTCTCCGGCGACCGGGAGGGCGTGGTGCTGGAGGACGAGTTGGACCTCGGGCAGGGGTTCCGCACCGCCTACGAGGAGACCAAGTTCCAGGCCGAGAAGCTGGTGCAGCGCGCGGCCCGGGACCTGCCGGTCATCGTCTTCCGCCCGGGCATCGTGGTGGGCGACTCGCGGACCGGGGAGGTCGAGCGGCTCGACGGCCCCTACTTCCTGAGCCTGCTGATGGTCGCCGGGCCCATGGCCATGCCGCTGCCGGGCGGGGGCGCGCCGCTGCACGCGGTCCCGGTGGACTTCCTGGTGGACGCAGTGGTCCGCCTCTCGGCGGACCCGCGGGCGCTGGGGAAGACCTTCCACCTCGTGGACCCGTGTCCGGTGAGCGCCCGGCGGGTCTACGAGCAGATCGCGGCGCTGCTGCACAAGAAGACGCCCCAGGTGGCGGTCTCGGCGAAGGCCGCGGACGCGCTGCTGCGCCTGCCGTGGATCGAGCGGCTGGTGAGGCCGCAGCGCGCGGCGCTGGGGTACCTGAACCACCTGGTCTTCTACAACTGCCAGAACACGCTGGAGCTGCTCGAGGGCTCGGGGCTGCGCTGCCCGCCCATCGGGTCGTACCTGCCGCGGCTGCTGGAGTTCGTGCGCGCCTCCGAGAAGCAGCGGGAGGAGCGCACCCTGGGCGAGGACCCGCTGGATCGCTGACCTCGCATCAGAACCGGTACAACCCAGCGATCTCCTCGGTGTAGACCGCATCGTTCCGGTTCCGGACGTAGAACCGGGCGCAGCCCGTCCCTGTGTACAGGTAGCCTTCTTTGCCCAGCGGCACCCGGAGGTCTTGATAGTCGTACTGGGTCTGTGGGAACGGGTCCCACAACTGGATGGCCGGATAGTTCACGGGTCCGGGATTCCCCAGCGAGAAGACGACGCCCGAGGAATTGTCGGTCGTGGAGCGGTTGTAGTCGTTCGTCTCGCGGACGGTGAGCTTGCGCGCGCCGGCAGAGCCCCAGAGGACGAGCTTGGTGGGGAAAGCGAACGTCTTGTAGCGGGTGGTGACACCTCCGGAGTAGGTGCACAGGGTCATCAAGTAGGTCGACGAAGCGCCCCAGGCGCTGCAGTTCCCCGACGCGTCGCAGGTCCGGGTCCGGCGCAGGAGCGTGAAGTCGGCGAGCGCCTTACGCGACTGGCCGTTGAGGAGCGCAGTGGCATCAGCGTCCGTCAACGTTCCGGTGCAGCTCGCCGGATCGAAGGGATCGGTGATCGGCGTCCCTGCGTCAGGTCCCGGTGCCGCTGCGTCGAGACCCGGTGCCGCTGCGTCGAGACCCGGTGCCGCTGCGTCGAGACCCGGTGCCGCTG
>CAZAIE010000531.1:0-5674 GCA_964485035.1 uncultured Myxococcaceae bacterium
TGACCGCCGCGCCGTCTTTGATCTCCGCGGAGACGCGCTGGTACTTGATGCCCAGTGGGCGCAGCGAGGTGTCGGTGGGGATGAGCATGCCCTGGGCGAAGGCCGAGGGAGCGAACAGCAGCGCCGAGAGCGAGAGGGCTGCCACGAGGACTCGGGACGTCATTGCGTACCTCCAACGGAACGTCGGCACCGCCAGGACAGGCGTGTGAACGCAGGAGGGCCCCGAACGGTCTGGCCGTGAAGGATTGAGCGCCTCCCCTGAGACGTGGGCGAGCCTAGCACCCGAGGGGCGGCGGTGGTGCCAGGCCCACTGGGAACCTCAGGAAGTACGGGGGGATGTGAGGTCAGTCCCTGCTTTGTCTGGGCTTCATCTTCAGGTCCAGCGGGCGTGCGCCCGGGTCCTGCTGAACCGGCTCGGGCTCTGGGGCGAAGTGACCGAAGAAGGCGATCCCCGCGACCCCGAGGAGCAGCACCGCGAGCAGGCCGAACGCCCAGGAGCGCGTGGAGAACCCCTCGAGGACCTCGTCCTTGGGCAGGTCGGTGAGGAAGAAGACCGGAGAGTTCTTGCCCGAGACCAGGAGGCTCACCCCGCGGGAGTCGGCGCGCTCTCGGGTGCCGTGGGCCCGGCCGATGACGCGGAGGGTGTCGTCTGGCTCGACGACCGTTTCGGTGACCCGCTCCTTGTTCGAGCCGATGCTGAAGCCAGCAACCTCCAGCGCGAGGCCCATGCCCGAGGTCTCGTCGTGGTCCTTGTGGAGGATGAGTCGTGCGCCGCGGGGATCGACCCGGGCGCTGCCCGTCCCGTCCTGCAGCAGGAACGGCACCGAGTCCTTCTTGCAGGCCACCGTGTACCAGCCGCCCGAGGAGTTTCCGCTGCGGGGACGGTATCGCTCCTTCAGGTACCGGTAGTAGACGCACTCGCGGTTGAGGTGCGGGCTGACGAGCGTCTCGCTCACCGGCGTGACCACCCCGACGATCTGGACCAGCTCGCCGGGCTCGGCTTCGGCGATGGGGCGTTCTTCCAACTCGGCCAGGGCCTTCTGCGCCTGGAACTGCCGGTACGCAAAGAAGGCAGCGGCAGCGCCGGCGAGAGCCGCACCCACGGCGAGGACCTGGAGCATGGCGAGCACCTAGACTTCGATCCGGAGGGAAGCGCAGCGCCGGGCGAAGTCGATTCCGAAGACTGCCGGAACTCCAAGGCGGGTGCCAACTTGGTGGTGGACCGGGTGGACCGGGTCGACTGGGTGGACTGGGTGTTCCAGGTGCCAGGCTTCGTGAAAGCCGTGCAAATTCAGTGGATTGTACGTCTTGTTGCGTTATTCCTATCTCCCAGATAGGAAATAGCACCATCCACGGAGCCTCCATGCGCATCCTCGACAGCGTGCTTGCAGCCATCGGCCACACCCCGCTCATCCGCCTCGGGCGCATCGGCGCGGACCTCCCGGTGACGCTCCTGGGGAAGTTCGAGGCCATGAACCCGGGCGGGAGCATCAAGGACCGCATCGGGCTGGCGATGCTCGAGGACGCCGAGCGGCGGGGCCTGCTCCTCCCCGGCGGGACCATCGTCGAGGCGACCGCGGGGAACACGGGCGTGGGCCTGGCGCTGGCCGCGGCCATCAAGGGCTACCGCTGCATCTTCGTGATGCCGGACAAGATGAGCCAGGACAAGGTCAACCTCCTCAAGGCCTATGGCGCGGAGGTGGTGATCACGCCGACGTCCGTGTCGCCCGACTCGCCCCAGAGCTACAACGGCGTCGCCGACCGCCTCGCCCGCGAGATCCCCAAGGCGTTCCGGCCGCACCAGTTCGCCAACGCCTGCAACCCCGAGGCGCACTACGCGAGCACGGGCCCGGAGATCTGGGCGGACACCGACGGCCGCGTGGACGTGCTGGTCGCGGGCATGGGCACGGGCGGCACGCTCTCCGGGACCGGCCGCTTCCTCAAGGAGAAGAACCCGGCCGTCCAGGTCGTGGGTGCGGACCCCGAGGGGTCCATCCTCTCCGGGGACTCGCCCAAGCCGTACCTCGTGGAAGGCGTGGGCGAGGACTTCATCCCCGCGACGTTCGACCGCCAGGCGGTGGACGACTTCGTGCGCGTCAGCGACGCCGAGGCCTTCGCCATGGCCCGCCGGCTCGCGCGCGAGGAGGGGCTCCTGGTCGGCGGGTCCTCCGGCCTGGCCGTGGTCGCGGCGGTGAAGTACGCGGCGCGGGTGAAGCCCGGCTCGGTGGTGGTGGCCATCCTCCCGGACACCGGGCGCAACTACCTGGGCAAGTTCTACTCGGACGACTGGATGCAGGCGCATGGCCTCGCGACCGAGCGCCCCAAGCGCGTGACCGCGGGCGCGGTGCTCGCGCGCAAGCCGGCGTCGAGGCTCATCGCCGTAGCCCCGAGCGCACCGGCCATCGAGGCGGTGGCGCTCATGCAGTCCCACGGCATCTCGCAGGTGGTGGTGCTCGAGGACGGTCGGTCCGTCGGCAGCTTCTCCGAGCTCGCCGCGGTGAAGCTGGCCCACGACAAGGCCGACCTCTCCCGTCCGATCGGCGAGGTGATGGGCAAGCCGCTGCCGGCGGTCGACGAGGCCACCGACGTGGACGAGGCGCTGAGGCTCCTGCTCGCGGGCCACGGTGGCGTGGTCGTCACGCGGGACGGGCGCGCCGTGGGCTTCCTCGCGCGCATCGACCTCGTGCAGTTCTGGCAGGGCGGCCTCACCGACGCCTGAGCCGCCGCGCGCTGTACACCCCCGGGCGGCGGCACTATAGAGAGCGCCCGCGCGGCCCCGCAGGTGATGCCGGGAGCCGCCGACAGGCCCTCCCATGAACTCGCTGCCCCAGCCCCTCGCGCTCTCCCTGGAACCGGGGGAGCGCGTCGAGGCCCAGGTCGACCTCGACCTCGACGCCGAGCGCCGCTTCCAGAAGAGCGTGCTCGCGCTCACCAACCACCGCCTCGCGGTCGTGCCGCAGTCCGGCGACGCCACCAGCTGGCCGCTCAGCCAGGTCGTGGCGCTGAACCTCGCCGACCGGGGAGGGCTGGGCACGCTCGAGGCGCAGGGCGAGCGGGGGCTGCTCGCGCGCTGGAACTTCACCGTGGGCGAGGCGCGCCGGGTCGCCGGCCTGGTGGACGCCTTCAAGCGCCTGCGGGAGGGCGCGAGCGCAGACGAGTCCGCGCCGCTCGACGACGTCCCGGAGGCCGAGGCGCACGAGCCGCCGCCGCGGGTGGGGCTGCTCTTCCGGCTGCTGCGCTTCGCCCGCCCGCACCTCGCCCACCTCATCCTCGGAACCGTGCTCAGCCTGGCGGCGACCGCGACCGCGCTGATCCCGCCGTACCTCACCTGGCCGCTGGTGGACGACGTGCTGGCCCCGTACCAGGAGCAGGTGAAGGCGGTGCGCGAGGCGCCCCAGCTCTCCGCGGCGCAGCAGGAGGTCCAGCTCCAGGCGGTTCGCGACCACGGGCGCAAGCCCTTCGAGCGCGTGCCCTGGTTCCTCGCGGGGATGCTCGGCGCCGCGCTGGCGGCGTGGGCGCTGGCGTGGGCGCAGGGCTGGGTGCTGGCCCGGCTCAGCGAGCGCATCAGCGCCGACCTGCGCAACACCACCTACGAGCACCTGCACAAGCTCTCGCTCGACTACTTCAGCGCCAAGCGGACGGGCGACCTCGTCTCGCGCATCAGCAGCGACACCGACCGGATCTGCAACTTCCTCTCGGACACGCTGATGGACTTCGTCACCGACATCCTGATGATCGCCGGGACGGCGGTGATGCTGGTGTACATGGACCCGGTGCTGGCTGCGGCGACGCTGTGCACCTTCCCGCTCGTGGCCTGGCTCACGCTGTTCGCGCGCAGCCGCCTCACCCAGGGCTTCCTCCACGGCAGCCGGGCCTGGGCGGACATGACCAGCATCCTCGCGGACACCATCCCCGGGGTGCGGGTGGTGAAGGCCTTCGCCCAGGAGCGCCGGGAGATCGCCCGGTTCCGCGCCGCCAACACCCGCATCGTGGAGGCGAACGACCGCGTCAATCGGCTGTGGACCTTCTTCTGGCCCATGGTCGCGCTGCTCAACCAGCTGGGGCTGCTGGTGGCCTGGGCGGTGGGCGCGTGGCGCGTCTTCGACCAGCGCATCACCGTGGGCGTGCTCACGGCGTTCCTCGCGTACATCGCCCGCTTCTACGTCCGCCTGGAGTCGATGACCCGCATGGCCGGCAACGCGCAGCGCGCCGCGGCCAGCGCCCAGCGCATCTTCGAGGTGCTGGACCGCGCCCCCAGCGTCCCCGAGCCCGCGCGGCCGGTCTCGCCGGGCAAGGTGAGCGGGGCCATCGAGCTGCGCGACGTGGGCTTCCGCTTCGGCAGCCGGCAGATCCTCGACTCGGTGAACCTGCGCATCCAGCCGGGCGAGATGATCGGCCTCGTGGGCCCCACCGGCGGCGGCAAGAGCACGCTGGTGAACCTGGTCTGCCGCTTCTACGACGTCTCCGACGGCGCGGTGATGGTGGACGGCACCGACGTGCGCGCCTTCCCTGTCTCCGAGTACCGCCGCAACATCGGCATCGTGCTGCAGGACCCCTTCCTCTTCTACGGGACCATCGCGGACAACATCGCCTACGGGAAGCCCGAGGCCACGCGCGAGGAGATCATCTCGGCGGCGAAGCTGGCGCGGGCCCACGAGTTCATCCTCCAGCTCCCCGAGGGGTATGACTCCATCGTCGGCGAGCGCGGCCAGACCCTCTCCGGCGGCGAGCGGCAGCGCGTCTCCATCGCCCGGGCGCTGCTCATCGACCCGCGCATCCTCATCCTGGACGAGGCCACCTCGGCGGTGGACACGCACACCGAGCGGCAGATCCAAGAGGCGCTGGACGCGCTGGTGAAGGGGCGGACCACCATCGCCATCGCGCACCGGCTCAGCACCCTGCGCGACGCCAGCCGGCTGGTGGTCATCGAGCGCGGCCGGGTGGTGGAGGTGGGGCCCCACGAGGAGCTGCTGCAGCGCGGCGGGGTGTACACCCGGCTCTACGAGGCGCAGGCGCGGCTCGAGGCGGCCGGGCGGGGCGGAGGTGCGGCATGAGCACCGAGCTCGCGAAGAAGGCCCTGGCGCTGCACGTGGACGAGAAGGGGCGGCTGGTGGTGGCGCTGCCGGACGGGCGGACCTGTGCCGGCGTGGTGCCGGTGCGCTGCTTCCCCTTCACCGCGCCCGACGAGTGGATCTCGCTGTGCGAGGAGTCCGGCGCGGAGCTCGCATGCCTGCCGCGGCTGGACGCGGTGGACGAGGCGTCGCGGGCGGTGCTGCTGGCCGAGCTCGCCCGTCGCGAGTTCATCCCCGTCATCCGGCGCGTGCTGCACATCTCGCCCGGCGCCGAGCCCACGGTCTGGGAGGTGGAGACCGATCGCGGCCCGGCGACCTTCAGCCTGCCCAGCGAGGACAACGTGCGCCGGCTGGGCGAGGGCGCGCTGGTGACCGACGTGCACGGCGTCCGCTTCCGCATCCTCGACATCCGGGCCCTCGACGCACGGAGCCGGAAGTACCTGGCGCAGTACCTGTGAGCGGAGGCGGGGGATGGCGCAGGCAGCGCGGGGACGGCTGGGCTTCCTGGATCTCCTGCGGGCGCTGGCCTCGCAGGTCATCGCCTGGCACCACTTCGTCATCTACGGTCCGCTGCCGGTGGCCGCGGCGGTGCTGGCTCCGAC
>CAZAIE010000532.1:0-5672 GCA_964485035.1 uncultured Myxococcaceae bacterium
AGACCGGACCGGTCGAGGAGTACGACCTCCCGCTCTCGGCCGGCACCGCGACGTACCGCACGGAGGTCACGCTCCAGGGCACCGGGGTGTACTCGCTCACCGTGAAGAGCGAGGAGCTCGCCCTGACCTCTCCCGCAGTGCAGATCACCATCCCGACGCCCACCTGCGAGCCGGCGTGCACGGGAACCACCTACTGCGTTGGCACCGCCTGCGTCCCCGCCTTCACGAAGCTCGCCATCATCGCGCCTGGGAACGACAACAACGTCACCTCTCCCATCACCGTCAAGGCCGAGCTCACCCGTGGGGCGGGCGCCACCAACCCGTATCCCGAGACCGTCACCGTCTCCGCCACTGCACAGGGAGTCGCGGCCGTCGACGTCCCGCTGGTTCACCAGGGGAGTGGCATCTACCTCGCTCTCTTCGCGGCCACGAAGTCCGGAAACTGGAGCCTCGTGGCCAAGAACGACACCGTCGGCCTCACGTCCGTGCCCGTCGGGATCCGCATCATCACCTGCATGCCCGCGTGCTCAGCTGGCGAAGTCTGCATCGACGCCGAGTGCCTTCCCTCGTTCACCCGGATCTCCATCAGTGCGCCCACGTCGAGCGACAAGCCCGACGGCGAGTTCATCGCCAAGGTCAAGCTGACCAAGCGGTCGGAAGCGACCGATGACTTCCCAGCCTCGGTCACCCTCACTGCGTCCCAGGGCTCAGCCAAGGTGGACGTCCAACTGCCCCACGGTGTGAACGGCAACTACCAGGGGAAGGTCGTCCCGACGGCTGGGGGACAGTGGACCCTCATCGCGAGGTCGGCGCTCGTCGCGGCCCCATCCGACCCCGTCACCGTCCACGTCACCAACTGCATGAACAGCTGCAAGCCTCATCAAGATTGTGACCAAGGGACCTGCGTCTTGGGCTTCACGAAGATCGAGTTCGTCTCGCCCGCGGCGAACACCGTCGTCGGCTCTAAGGGCGTCCCAGTCACCGTGAGGCTCAGCCGCCGCCAGGATGGCACGGCAGAGAGGCCAACCAAGCTCGCCCTGAATGCCACCGGAGCGTCGACGGTCTCCGCCGACCTGAACGGCAACGGAGATGGGACGTTCACTGGCACCTTCCTCCCCACTGCCTCGGGGAGCTACACCCTCACGGCGTCTTGGGAAGGACTCGTCAGTCCCGGGCTCGCCGTCAGTGGGGATCTCAGCGGACCGGCACTCACCCTCACCATCGTCCCGCTGGTCCCAACCCGGGCAGACCACGAGAAGGATCCCGATCCTGCTGGAAAGGATGCCTGGCGCCGCGACGAGGAGGTCGAGGTCGAGCTGTCCTCGACCGCCACCAATGTCGATCTCGCGACCGTGACCATCACCGCGGCGGGGCCCACGGGAGGTTCACTCCCCCTCACGCTAGGAAGCTGCACGGGTTCGTCTGCCCCGTACTGTGCACGCACCAAGGTCCAGCTCTGGGCATCCGCGCTCGAGATGAAGGCGTTCCGCGGGAAGGTCTCCGTTTCGGCCTCCGCCAAGAACAGCCTGGGCAACACCTCCTCCGCGTCGAAGGACATCCCGGTCACTCGCTGGAAGTGGGTCTATGAGGCGCAAGCAGGTGCCATCAAGACCGCTCCCGCCGTTGGCAAGACCGGTGTCGTCTATTTCGGGACCAACAACACTCCAGGCAAGGCCTTTGCCGTGAATCCCGATGGCACCAAGGCCTGGGAGTTCACTACGGCGGGGCCCATCGAGGCGTCCATCGTGGTGGCTGACGTGAATGGGACTGAGACGGCCTTTGTCGCGGGAGTGAGCGCTGGCAAGGGTGCGGTTTGGGGCATTTCTTCCGCGAATGTCGTCGCGAACGTGGCCACCGCAGCTCCGCTCTGCACGTACGGAACTGGAGTGAGCGCCTCTCCAGCATTTCTCATGACCCAGACCGGGACCGACGATCCAGTCCCAACTCTCGCTGCGGTCTTCAATCAAGGAACCGCATCCAAGCTGCATGCGATCCGATTCGAGGACCCTGTGTATTGCGCAAAGGTCGGGACGAGCCACCAAGACGCAGATGCAGAAACCGGTCTTGCGGTAAGAGGCAGCCAAGTGTTCTTCGGAGACACTCTCGGATGGGTGCATGGATACGGTTTTGATGCCCCGATCGGAAACTGGGTAAAGGCATCGAACGATTGGCCGGTCCAGGTCGGGAACGGCAACAAGGCGACCAACCCAATCATCTTCGGAACGAGTGTCGCGGGAGGAGGCGGTGGCCTCGGAGTCGGCCGACTGTTCTCAGTGCCGGTTGCAGGAACACCGAAGACCAACTTGGACTTGACCGCACCTGTCTGGAACATCTCAGCCACATCGACGCTATTTGTCGCTGGATCCACTGACGGATTGCTTCTCGCCAACTCGAGCCTGGGGGCGACGCCGAATCTCATCAGCGTTGGAGGCGTTGTCCACGGTGCACCTGCGATTGGGAAGGACGGCACCATTCACCTTTCGACCCGAGGCCAGAAGATGCACGCGGTTACCTCGACTGGTAGCGCTGTGTGGACGGCTGACCTAGAGGCAAGCAGCGACTCTTCCCCCGCGCTCGACTGCTCACGCAATCCCGCAGGGACCGCCATCGCTGGACGCGCGGGCGTCGTCTACGTCGGCGCCGATGACGGCCGCCTCTACGCCTTCATCACCGACAGCCGCGGGCTCGACTCCTCCGCCTCCTGGCCCAAGTTCCATCGAGACCCGGGCAACACCGGGAACGCCGACCTCACCATTCCAAGCTGCCCCTGACCGCTCCGTTTGAGGACGCGTTGCTCCACTCCGCGACGCGTCCTCACCCCACACGCCTCCCCGCCCCTCTGGAGGGAAATGGCACGAGGGTTGCTGAAGTCCGAGCCGTCCCACTCACCTGGTCGATCATGAGAATGCTCCCCACCCTCCTCATCCTGCTCGCTTCGGTCCCGGCCTCGGCCGCGACGCCGGCTGGGGAGTCCCGCATCGCGGTGGTCGCCTTCGGGGAGTGCACGGACGCCGGGCTCATCGAGGCAGCCCACAACATCCAGGTGGACTTCTCGTCCCGCGCCGACCCGCGCTTCCTCTCCGAGGAGGCGACTGCGGCCCCCGCCGGCGGCCTCGTCACCCCGTCCCTCGAGGAACTCCGCCGCGTGCTCGAGACCGGGCGCAACGAGTTCCTCAACATGGAGCAGCAGCGCGCGGAGAAGACCCTGCGCTCGCTCCTCCCCGCCATCGACCTCTTGCCGCTCGGCCCCCAGCGCTGGGAACTCTACTGGGAGGTCCGCGCCTGGCTGGCGCGCATCGCCCTCCACTCCGGCGCCGCGGCGCGTTCGACCGAGTTCCTGCTCCCCATCCTCCGCGTCCAGGAGGACTTCCAGCTCAACCGGGTCGACTTCCCGCCCTCGCTCCGGGACCGGCTGGAGCTCACCCGCTCGCTCCTGCCCAGCCTCCCCCGATTCAAGCTCTCGGTCTCCAGCCGCAACGGCCAGGGGCAGGTCTACCTGAACGGCTTCGCCTCCGGGAGCGTCCCCTTCGACCGGCGCATGCCCGCCGGCGAGTACCAGTTGGTGGTGGCCACGAGCAGCCGCCGCAGCTTCCGCCGGACCATCCACCTCACGGCGGACACCACCCTGGTCGTCGACCTCGAGCGCGAGGGCCTCTACGTCGCCCGCGGCAGCCCCTGCTTCCAGGTCGGCACGGACCGGGACGAGCGGCTGCGCGCGGCCGCCTCCATCGCCACCGCCCTGGGAGTCGGACAGATCATCGCGGTGCGCATGGAGCACCTCGGCGGGGAGGACTACGTCGCCGCCGCGCTCATCGAGATCGCGAAGGGACGCGAGGTCCGCGAGGGGCGGGTCCGTCGCGAGGGAGGCCGCCTCCCGCCGCTGCGCCGGCTGGCCCAGTTCGTCCTCACCGGAGAAGGCACGCCGCAGCCCAGCCCCGAAGAGCTCGTCCCCGCCGCCGCAGTCTCCGGCGCGCCCGAGGCGACCACTCCCTCCACCGGAATCGGCTGGAAGGGCCCCGTCGCCTACGCCCTCTGGGGGGTCGCCGCGGTCCTCGGCGGCATCAGCGCCTACGAGTTCGTCCACATCGGCGACCTCGAGCGCGAGCGTGCAACCCTGGTCAACTCCAGCGGGGCGTTCATCAACGCCCAGGCCAAGCTCCGGGACGCAGAGTTGCATCAGGCCATCTCCGACGCCCAGGGCGTGGGCACGGGCCTGGCCGTCGGAGCGGGCGTCGCGGCGGTGGGCGGCGGGGCGGTCTTCATCTGGAAAGTGGTCGCCGACAAGGGCAGCGAGGGACCGAGGTACTCGGCCACCCTCACCCTGGCTGGGAACTTCTGAGAGGGAGTGAAGTATGCGTGGGCTGCTCGCCACCCTGTTCGTCCTCGCGCTGCACGGCTCGGCCCTCGCCGAGACCCGGCTCGCGCTCCACCCCCTGCAGTCCGAAGGGACCAGCGCCGAGGCCATGCAGCAGCTCGACGCCGCGCTGCGCATCGAGCTCGCGCGCATCCGGGGCCTGGAGGTCGTCGATCCCACGCGGGACGCGCCCCGCGACTGCAAGGGGGAGACGGCCTGCCTGCAGCGGCTCGGCCGCATGGTGGGCGCTCAAGAGGTGCTGTTCGGTGAGGTGCGAGGCATGCCCGACAGCTACTCGGTGACCCTGCGCATCCTCGAGGTCTCCACCGGCAAGGAGCTGGGCCGCAGCGCCGGCAGCACCAACCGGGACGTCGAGGAGATGGTCTGGGCGATCCGCGGCCAGCTCGCGCGGCTCAAGGCCCCCGAGCGCTTCGCCGGGCGCCTGGTGATCGACTGCCCCGAGAAGACCGGGGTGACGGTGAACGGAACCAAGGTCGCCCCGAGGCACGAGCTCACTCTGAAGGCGGGGCTGCACGAGCTCAAGCTCGACCTGAAGGGCGGACCGCTGCAGAGCTGGGTGGACGTCCGCTTCGAGCAGCTCGCCACCGCCACGCTGCGCGGGGACCCGCCGCACCTCGAGGTGGCCTACGCCCCCTGGTCCACGCCCGAGCGCGTCGAGTTCTCCGCCGTCGCCGCGCCCAGGAAGGCCGTTCCGGACGAGGCGATCCCCCTGACGCCCCTCGCCCCCATCCCGACGACCGAGACCGGCTTCCCGAAGTGGCCTGGCTTCGTGGCCCTGGGAGCGGGCGTCGCACTCGCCGCCGGCGGGGTCTTCGAGTTCGTCCAGGCACGCTCGTTGAGGGACGAGGTCCTCCAGATGCAGGTGAACGGGGCGATTCCCCCGGAGAGCCAGGCCCGGGCGGTGGACAAGATGAAGGCGATGGACCAGGCACAGACCATCGGCTTCTCGCTCGTGGGCGTGGGGGCCGCAGCGTTGCTCGGCGGGTCGCTCTACCTCTTCCTCGCCCCGGGGCCCCAGGGCGGACAGGTCGCAGTCGCCGGACGTTTCTGACCACAGCTTCAAACAACAGTCTCACTGAAAAGGGAGGAACCATGAACAGACTCGCTACCGGTGTGCTCGCGCTCGCCCTCATGGGTGCGCTGGCCTGCTCCTCGACCGGGGTTCCGGCCCCAGCGGCGAAGACCTGCGCCAAGAACGAGGACTGCGGCTCGAAGCAGTTCTGTCTGGACACGACGTGCGTCCAGGACGACGTGGCGCCGACGATCGACCTGAGCCTGCCCGCGCTCGACCAGGTCC
>CAZAIE010000533.1:0-5666 GCA_964485035.1 uncultured Myxococcaceae bacterium
CTGGATGGAGGCGCGGGACGCCCGCTGCTGCACGGTCGGCGAGCGCCAGGTGGTCGTCTCCACAAAGAACCTCTCGGTGTTCGAGGTCTCGGCGAAGGGGCTGCGCAGCGTCGCCAAGGTCGAGCTCCCCATGGCCGGCTTCGGGCTCAACTGCCTGCAGCCGGTCGGCGAGACCCAGGTCTTCCTCGCCGACAAGGAGGGCCACGCGCTGGTCGACGTCGCCGCCGGGAAGGTCCTCCACGCCTACTCTGCCGACTGGGGACGACACTCGGCGCTGCTGCGCGGCGAGCACGTCCTCATCGATCGCTACATCCGCGACGACGACGGCTCGAAGGACAAGTTCGCGCCCGTGGACGCCGAGACGAAGGCGCTGGTGAAGCTCGCGGGGAAGATGCCCGCCACCGGGCTCGCGGTGCAGCCGCTGCGGGGCGGCGCGGCCGAGCTGCGGCACGTCTCGGAGTGGGACGGTGGCGAGGCCTGGGTGGACTTCGGCGACTGCGTGGTCGCAGGGACGTCCCGCGGCTTCGTGGTGCACGCCACCTCGCCGGACTTCTCCGAGGTCAAGGAGCTCAAGCAGGTCAGGACGCCCAACGCGGTTCGCGGGGCCATCCGCCTGGGCGACCTCGTCCTCGGCTGGAACCCCTCGGGAACGGCCAACGACGTCAACCTCACCGTGCTCGACGTGAAGGCCGGCGCCAAGGCGAAGCTCGCCGGGGGGATCTGGAAGAAGACCAACATTCGCGACGTGCTGGTCTCCGGCGACCGGATCTACGCCGCGGGCGAGCGGGACACGAAGGCCCTGCTCCTGACCGCGCGGCACGAGGGCGGGAAGCTCTCTGAGGAAGGCAGCGTCCAGGTCTGCGAAGGCAAGGCCCAGGCCCTGGCGCTCGTGAAGGGCCTGGCGGTGGTGCTCACCGAGGACGGCGGGGGCGTGGTGGTCGAGGTCTGAGCCCGCTCAGTCCCGGCTCTTGCGCTTCGGTCCCGGCGCCGCGGCGACGGGCCGGGACCAGTCGGGCCGGGCCGGTGGCTGGGGGGAGCGCAGCACAGGGTGAGCTGTTCGCAGACTCGCCTCAGGGCTTGATGGTGGCCGAACCGCCCGACCGATAGAAAAGAATGTCCCGGACATGGTCACCGGAAGGGTACTCCGCGAGATAGCGATCCAGCATCGCTTCCCCTTCCGCAGTCTTGTTGGAGTGCAAGAGGCAACACGCGGTTCCGAATACGACCTCCTCGGCAATCCGGCCGCCCAGCCCCGTCGACGATTCGTAGACCTGGAGCGCCTCAGTGTGACGCCCGAGGTGACAGAGCAGTGCAGCGCGCCGGAGAACGACCTGTGCTCGCTGAGGTGACGCGGCTTGGAGGCGCAGGAAAGCATCGGCCTTCTCCAATGCGAGCGAGTGCCGACCAACCGCCTGCAGTGCTGCGATCTCGTGGGCGAGAGCCTCGTCGGCAAACACCCCCGCCGGGAAGCGATGCAAATAGGCCTGCCACTGTGCGAGAGCCTGGCTCGGGTCGCGCCGTTGCAGGTCCTGTCCAAGGGCGAACATGGCAGTTTGCGCCGCCAACCCATCCGGATCTGAAGGAACAGGGGCGTCAATGCGCCGGGTAACGCCAAAAGGCGCTTGGGCGACGGGAGCAGCGGGTACTTCGTCGGAGGAGTCCACTTGTCGAGAATTGGCAGCATCGCTTCCAGGCGGGATCGGTAGGCCGGCTAGGCGAGGATCGTCAGAGGAGATGCTCTCGCCTTCGGCGACGAGGGCCGAAGCCATGGAGGTGTGAACGCTCACTCGCCCACGATGAACAGTCACAACGGTTCGAGTGCGAAGTGCATCGACTCGAAACTGTGTGCCGAGAACCACGACGCGGGCATGGGGAGTAATCACGGAGAATGGATGGCCACTCGGTTGTCGCTGGACGTCTGCCTGGACTGATCCTGATTGAAGGACAATCTTGGGATCGACTCCCTGCGGTGAAAGCGAGTACGTGGCGTCGTTGTCGAACGAAAACTGGCCGATAGACTCAAGGGCGAGGGCACTGCTGGCCGGAGCAGAATTCGGCCAGACCCGTACTCCGATGCCACCGAGAAACACGCCTGCTACGAGCACTGCAACGAGTGTAGTGGACCCGGGGGTGGCAGACCGCGCGCAGAGCGATGGCTGAAGGCGGTCCCACAGTGCCTCGCGTTGCGTATGTCGAGTCGCGGCTGCAGCAGACTGGAGTATCCGCTGCGCCTCGCCGCCTGCTATCTCTGTCAGTCGTGGCCCCAGGTCATTCATGGAGAACCCTCGCACTTCGGGCAACTTCTGCCGCTTGCCGGTGCTCCAACTCGGAGAAGAAGGCCTCGCGAGCGTAATGAAGACGGGTCTTCACGGTGTCCAGCGGGCACCTCAGCAGGTCCGCAATCTCGGCACCGGATAACCCTTGCAATTCAAAGAGGATGAATACCGCGCGCTTCTTCTCCGGAAGCGTGTCCAAGACTGAGTAGACGAGGCGGAGGTCTTGCTCCCCTTCGAGCAGTCGTTCAGGGGTCAGGTGGTCCACTTTGACGAAGTAGGCGGCGGTTGCAGCGAAGAGGCGGCGGACTCTTGCGCGGCGACGGTAGGCGAGCGCAGTTCGTAGCGCGATTCCGACCAGCAAACGGCGGTCCGCTTCCCATGCGTTGTGCCGTCGCCACGCCACGAGAAACACCTCATGCGCAAGTCCTTCTGCGTCGGCATCGGGCCCAGCGAGCCGGCCTAGGAGGTTGGTGACGAAGTCGGCATTCTCGTCGTACAGGACGCGGAATCGCCGGAGTCGGTCAGGGATGGATGAGTCCATCGAGCATCACAGACTTGCTGGAGGCGGAAGTTGAACGAGAACGATCGGGCCTATTGCGTTCATTGCGTTCCCCAGCCAGCGCTGACCAAGGCAAATAGCTGAAACGGAGAGATGCTGGACTGCCAAGGCTCGCCGAGACCATGAACGACAATGTGCTCACGATGCAGTCGGGCAGTCCCGTTGATGCTCAAGCCGAGGGCCAGCCCACTTTGAAAGCGATACGCCCATGCAACCGAGAGGGCCAACGCCGCGTCGTAGAGCACCGTGGATGCAGCGCTCTCAAGGTCGACTTCTTGGCGATGCACACCCGGTCCCAGTCGCACTGCGAAATGCGAGGACGACGACGTAGGGACGCGAAGCCCTGCTAGCACATGCGCCGACTGGCCTGTCACGTCAAGCTGGATAGGGCCGAGTTGAAGGGACGCAGTCGTCCGAATCTCAGCGGAGACGCCCAACGCCCAGTGCTCAAGAAACTGCCACTCAACCGATGCCTGGCCAATTAAGCCGGCCGCCTCGCCTGCACCAGGGAAGAAGGGCCCAAAACCAATGGCAGCCGCCAAGCGTTGGTTCGATGCGGAAGGTGACTCAGATTCCGAGGGCTGTTCACCTGCCAGCTCAGGCGAGACATCGCCAGGTCCAGTGGGCGCCTCGGCTTGAGATGAACCGCTGGCAGCCCTGGGACTGACGAGAGGCGGAGGAGGGGGGGCGAGCAATGCCTCCTGTGCAGAGCCCCGGCTGGATATTGACGTGCCTTGGGTTGAGTCCGAGGAGTGCGACGCAGTAGGGTGGGGCAGTGGCGGACGAGTATGCGGAGCGGTCCAAGCGGCAACAATGAGAGCAATGGTCCGAGGAATAAGGTGGCAGTCCTGCGGGCGAAACGCGATTGTCCGACTCGCAATCGGTGCGCCCGTCGAATCGAGCAACTGAAGGGCGAGGGTGCTAGGCGTAGAGAATCGAAGATTGAGAGCGCCGGAGGGCTGTACGGCCGAAGACGCAAACACGCTTCGAAGGGCATCGCGTACCGAGTTTGTCGCGATGCAAGACTGGGGTTCGATGTCAACCGAGAGCGAGTCGGCAGGGGCCGCGGAGACTGCCAAGAGGAAGGCTGAGCAAGCTATGCCGCTGATGCTGATCATGAGGTTCTCGGCACGCGGCCGAGTGTGTGCTCGGCCGGTGCTGTTGCCGTCCAGCAATCGGCAGACAGGCTGCGAACCCTGGAGTTGCTACCGATTTCGAACGCATCGTACTCCAATCGGTTCACCGCTTCCAACGTGGAGATCGCGAAGTTCATCGAACGAAATCGGAAGAGGGCCGATGTGCTGTTGGCCGGGTGAAAACCTGGCCCGCAGCAAGGTGCCGTCGACGCCCCGGGCGTACACGTCCAATACGAAATAGAAGTGGACAGGAAAGCCGTCGGGAGCAGGGGTTGCAGAGTACGCGGATGCGAGTGCGTGATAGTCCGATTCCGACCACGCCGCAATGTCAGCGCTGGAAGGTAGGCGCCACCCCGGCCCTAGCTTCTCGTGGCACACGTCAACATCGTTGAGTATTTGCGGAATCCAGTACGGCTTCCCACCGTATTGCAGGTATATGCAGCGGGCCATGGCATCGTAATTGTGTTTCAGTTGCTCTTGCGAGAGGTTGCTGGTCAGAAGGATCGATGGGTCGCTTCTGGAGCAGTCCGGAAGGAACTCGGCGTATGTCTTCGCTGAGTCTCGGACCAGCGCAACGCGTTCTTCCTGCGTGTTTGGATAGCCCGCTCCGCCCCGATTCTGCCAGACCTCCATTAGAGGAATAATGGGCGCACTGAGTTCAATTCGCTGGAGGGCGGTGTGAACTATTCCGCCGCTGAACTGAAGACCGTCAGACGTCGTACTCTTGTCGGAGGGATTGCTCTCTGGTGGGCTCTCGGGAGAGCAACCGAGCAGCAGGGCTGCTACACAGACGGCTTTCATTGTTGACGAGAGACGAGGAGTCATGGATGTCATGGATACAACCTCCCTGAGGTTAAGGACATCGCGGAACTTCGAAGGCGGTTCGCAGGCGATAGTCGCCTCCTGCGTGCGGAAAGCGAACATCGATAGAGCCACCAACAGCGACGTTGGAGATGACTGGTAGTATCTTCACGAATCCTTTTCCTTCTACTCCGTCCAGCGTCGCAGTGGCGCATAGTGTTCCCCCGTCGCAGTTGCCAAATTCGACCAAGCCTGGCTCCGTCGATGGGACGGTAACGCGGACGCCTCCTTCTACAAAGAGGATGCAACACCCCGCGCGTACCGGATTGTTGTAGAAATGAAGACTGATACCTGCGTCCGACCGGTCCCCCCAAACGCCGTTGGTTTGGACTGCCTCGAACTGCCTCGAAGCGTCGTGTTCCTTCGACAAAGTTTCACCTGGCGATAGTCCCCATACGCCGCTATCGGCTTCTGCGGCTGTGCCACACCACACCCACAAAGCCGAGGCGTCCGGCTGGGAGTCATTCCCCCCGTCGCTCGACAGTTCAATGCCGCTGTCGCTCGACAGCTCAATTTCCGTTGTCCGACTACAGCCAGCGACCACAAGCAAGACAGCCACAGTCGCCCGACTCCGACCCATGTGTACCTCCTCCTCTGACCGCCCTCCCGCCACGCGTGCATCTGACCTAGATCTGTCTCTTGCCCGAAAAAGGTTCAGGCACGCGCGGCAGGGGAGCGAAAAACTGGTCTTCTACCGAAGCGGTAGCGTTGAGACCGTGCATCCCGATCGATCGGTTCCTGCCAGACTTGGATCGATCTCCACCATGCTCTCCGCCAAAGCGCGGGACGTGTCAACGAGTTTGAGACAGCGACCGATGGAAATCACTGAACAGC
>CAZAIE010000534.1:0-5663 GCA_964485035.1 uncultured Myxococcaceae bacterium
GACGTACACGGCGTCGTCGAAGTCGCGCGCGTCCTCGCCGTCGATGGTCACCAACCGCAGCGGGCGCAGGTCGCGCCGCCGACCGATCTCGGTCGCGGAGATCGTCTCGGGGACGGAGGCGGCCGCGGCAAGGACGTCGGGCGGAAACTCGTCGCAGAACCCGTGGCGGTACGCCGCCTCCAGCACCTCGCCCAGCGGCTCGCCCGGCTTGCCCAAGGACGCGACGACCTCGGCGGAGGCCGTCTCGCGCCGGGTCGGCCCCTGGAGGATGCGCGCCTTGACCAGCTCGCCCTCCTGGGCCCGCTTCGTGGCCTGGACCTGGAGCACCTCGCCCAGCGCTGGGTCAAGCGGCTGGACGAAGAAGCTGCGTCCGTGACGGATGAGCGTGCCGATCAGGTGCGTGCGGCGCCGCTCGACCACGTCGATGAACCGGGCCGCCGGCTTGCCCTGGAAGCCGGGCACGGCCTCGACCTTCACCAGGTCGCCGTCGAGCGCACGGCGTGCGTCCTCTTCGGGGAGGAAGAGGCCTTTTCCGCCACCAGTCAGGGGCTCGACGAAGCCGTAGCCGTCGGCGTGCTTGCGCAGGATGCCGATGAGGAACCGAGCGCCTTTTCGTCCAGCGCGCGAGCCGACGAGCGGGGGCTCGCGGGTCCGCAGGGCCTCGCCGGGGTCGGAGTCAGGCGTCGCACCGGCAGGGAACGACGGCGCCTCACCCTCGACGCGGAAGCGCTTGCCGTCCTTGATGACGCGATCGGCGCGGACCAGCTCGCGCATCACGCGCTTGAGCTCGGTGCGCTGGCCGGGGTTGGCCTCGATGAGCGTGAGGATCTCGGCGAGGCCAAGGGACTTGCGGGTGCGGGAAAGCAGGGAGACGACGGCCTCGGGATCGATTTGCATACCGAGGCGTTAGGCCACCTCTCCGGGCCGAGGTCAAGCGCCCGACCCGCGCCCGTCTTCGCTCAAGAGCCCTACAGCACCTTCCAGGTGGTGCCGGCGGGGGTGTCCATGATCTCCACGCCCATGGCCTTCAGCTCGTCGCGGATGCGGTCGGAGGTGGCGAAGTCCTTGGCCTTGCGCGCGGCGACGCGGTCGGCGAGCCGCTGCTCGACCACCGCCCCGTCGATGCCCTTGGCCTTGGCCTTGATCTCGCGGCGCCGCAGCAGGAACGCCTTCGGGTCCTGCTGGAACAGCCCGAGGATCTTGCCGACCTTGTCCACGTCGGAGCGCAGGCGGTGCAGCGTGCGGAGCACGGCGGCCTTGTCCTTGGACTTGGGCTTCTCGGCGAGCTCGTTCATCAGCGCGAAGGGCTCGGCGAGGCCGCCCAGGGCCTCGGCGGCATTGAAGTCGTCGGCCATCGAGGCCTCGAAGCCCGGGAGCGTCTTCTCCACGCGCTCCTTCTCCAGCAGGTCGCCCGGGGTGGGCGTCTGGCCGGCGAGCTTGTCGTCCGCCTTGGAGAGCGTCTCGTACATGTAGTCGACGCGCCGCTCGGCGTCGGCGAGCGCGAAGTCCGAGAAGTTGATGGGGTTGCGGTAGTGCGTCCCCAGCAGGAAGTAGCGCAGCGCCTCGGCCTCCACCTTCTGCAGCACGTCGCGGATGGTGAAGAAGTTGCCGAGCGACTTGGACATCTTCTCGTTGTCGATCTGCACGAAGCCGTTGTGCAGCCAGCACTTCGCGAAGGGCTTGCCACTGGCCGCCTCGGACTGGGCGATCTCATTCTCGTGGTGCGGGAAGACGAGATCCTTCCCGCCGGCGTGGATGTCGAAGGTGTCGCCCAGGTACTTGGCGCTCATGGCCGAGCACTCGATGTGCCAGCCCGGCCGGCCCTTGCCCCAGGGGCTGTCCCACTGCGGCTCACCGGGCTTGGCGGCCTTCCAGAGCGCGAAGTCCAGGGGGTCGCGCTTGAGGTCGCCGGGCTCGACGCGGGCACCGGCCTCGAGGTCGTCGAGGTTGCGCTTGGAGAGCTTGCCGTACCCGGGGTACTCGCGCACCGCGAAGTAGACATCGCCACCGGAGGGGTAGGCCATGCCGCGCGCGATGATCTTCTCGATGAGGCCGATGATCTCCGGGATGTGCTCGGTGACCTTGGGCTCGACCTCGGGGCGGGCGACGCCGAGGGTCTCCATGTCCTTGAGGAACTCGGCGATGTACTTCTCGCTGATGTCCGTGGACGGGACGCCCTTCTCGTTGGCGCGCTTGATGATCTTGTCGTCCACGTCAGTGAAGTTGCGGACGTAGGTGACCTTGAATCCCGAGTGCTTGAGGAAGCGGGCGACCACATCGAAGGTCACGTACACGCGCGCGTGGCCGACGTGGCTCATGTCGTAGACGGTGGGCCCACAGACGTACATGCCGATCGCGCCGGGCTGGAGCGGCTGGAGCGGCTCCTTGCGGTTGTTCAGGGTGTTGAAGGCGCGAATCTCCATGACTTTTTTCTCCTCGATGCAGGGCCACGAAAGGGCGCGAATCCTACCACAACCTTTCCCGGGGTCGTCCGTTGGATTCCGGTGTGGCGCAAGTGACGCAAGTGTCCGAAACTCGGAGCCTGTCCGAGACGAGAATGCTCGGGATGCGAACTACCTGGGCCTCGCAGTGAAGGAGCGAAGTGGGGAGACAACGGCTCGAAAGGACGGCAGTTTCAGCGAGTTTCGCGAAGCGCGCCGCAGGCCGTTTGGTTGGCAGGTTGGGTGGTGCAGCGTAGGATTGGAAAGGATTCAGCCTCGATGAGCAGGTCCATGGCCCAACGTCGCCCTCCTCCCCGCCGCCGAAGCGGGAACATCTCGCGCGATCCAGTCATCCGGCTGGAGACAGGCGACTTCGAGGCCCTCAAGATCGAGGAGGTCGAGGAGGAGGTGTCCATCGACAGCCTCCCGGGTCAGGGCCAGGAGGTCGTCGAGACGCGCGTGCTTCCCAGCGACCCCCAGCGCGCGCTCCCGACGCACATCTACAACAACCCGAACTCCTTCAATCCGCCACTCCCGCCCGGCGAGAACCCCTCGGATACACACCCGATTCCGACCGACGACTCGGCCATCACCCGCGCCCCGATCGAGGCCCCTGCTCCCTCGTCCCGCGTGCTGGAGCCGGCGTTCCTCTACGTCGATCGCGGCCCTGGTGAGGGGCGGAACGTCCCCATCCCCGAAGGCGAGCTGATCATCGGCAGGTCCACCACGAGCGGCCTGAAGATCTCCCACCCGTCGGTGAGCCGCGAGCACGCCATCGTGACCCGCCGGGGCATGCGCTTCTACGTCCGCGATGCCGGCAGCCACAACGGCACCTACGTCAACGGCAGGCAGGTCTCGGGCCAGCTCGAGGTCTACTCCGACGACGAGATCGCGATGGGCAAGGCAGTGCTGATCCTGCGCTGCGGCGCCGTGGCCGACCGGCACCGAACGGTGGACGCGATCCCCATCACCGACCGGCCTGTCTTCAAGGTCGCCATCTTTGGGACGGCCGTCGCGCTGGGCATCCTGAGCGTCCTGGTGCTTTCGAGGCTACGGCCTGGCGACGAGCCGACGCCCACGCGCGCCCCTGCTTTGGCGGTGGCCCAGGCGCCGGTTCCCACGCCCCGGGTGGAACCGAAGGTGGAGCCTCCACCGGTCCAGCCGAAGCCCGAGCCAGCCCCAGAGCCCAGCAAGCCCCCGCGGGACCTCTCCGGCGAGACCTCGGCCTCCAGGATCTTCCAGGAAGCGCGCAGCCGGGGAGACACGAACCTGGCAGAGGTGGACCTCTCCAAGCGCATCCTCGACCACCGCAAGCTGCCCAAGCCCGCCCCTGCGCCCCGCCGGCAGAATCCCCGGGTGGCCAGTGCTGGTGACTCGAACTCGGGCGAGGCCATGGCGCTCTACGAGGCAGGAGACCTGGAGGGAGCGGCAGCGGCCGCCAAGGCAGCGGGGAACGCCGCGCTGGCCAACAAGATCGCCACGTTCAAGAAGGAGCTCACCACCGCGAAGTCGGACCTCGCGGCGAAGAACGGGGCTGGTGCCGTCAAGCACTACACCGCAGCGCTGGCCATCGACGACGAGCTCTCCAAGGGCTGGGGCAAGCTTGGCGGGCAGATTCGCGTAGAGCTCGCGAAGCTCTTCCTCGTGGCAGGGATGCAGGCCATCGACAAGGGCGACAACGCCAAGGCGACCGTGCACCTGGAGAAGGCGCTGCGCTACGACCCGGAGAACGAGAAGGCCAAGGACTTTTTGAAGCGCATCAAGGCCGCCGGCGGGAGCAAAGATGCACGCTCGGCCGCCGACCAGGCCTTCAACGAGTGACCAGCCTCACGCCCGCTTGCGCTTCAGGTACCGGACCAGCGAGTAGGCGTTGAACCCCACGAAGAAGAGCGCCACGGCAAGCGCCGCCGGAACCTTCCAGCCGGACCGGGGCAGGTCGCCGTCCAGGAGCACCCAGAGGTGGCCCTGGTGGGGGAAGGCCTCTCCCCGCTCGGCGAGCGTCCGGAAGGCGTGCTCGTACTGGGGGATGGAGGTGTCCCGCAGCAGCCTGCCGGTGGCGGTGAAGGGCTTCTGCTCGGGCGGAGGCGGCGCCTTCCCCACGGGCAGCGGAGCCTCGTTGCGTGGCGGCGCTCGACGAACCAAGACGGCGGTCCCACGCACCGAGACGATCTCCCAGCTCTCGAACATGCGCGTGTAGCGGTTGGCCACGGGGCCTGGCACGCCCTGGATGGTGGCCACCACGTCGCCCCGCAGCCGCTCCATGGAGTACGCGCCTGGACCGCCCAGATCGACCCGCTCTGGTGCTCCGAGCCAGTACCCCAGGTCGCCCGAGAGCCCGTAGAGCAGGTAGCCGGCAAGCCCGAGCGCCATCACGGTGAGCCCGAGTGAAAAGCCACCCTGCCCTCGCGGCTTGAACGCAGAGGGGTCGAGATCGTCGTCGGGCAGCGCAGGGTCGGCCATGGCGTCCTTCGCAGGCAGAAAAGACAAGAGCGCCTCCGACGCTGGGTCGAAGGCGCTCGGCAGGCTATCTGGAGAGGGGAGCTGGCGCTAGCAGTTGAAGATGCGCTTCAGGTCGCTCTCGATCTCCGCCTCGTCGCACTCCTTGGCGAGGCTGAGTTCCTTGATGAGCAGCGAGCGGGCGGTGTCGAGCATCTTGCGCTCGCCGAAGGACAGGTCCTTGTCGCCCTTGAGCAGGTAGAGGTCGCGGAGGACTTCGGCGATCTCGAAGACGCTGCCCGTCTTGATCTTCTCCATGTACTCCCGGTAGCGCCGGTTCCAGGTCGTGGAGTCGACCGAGATGTCCTTCTCCTTCAGGATCGAGTAGACCTGCCGCACGTCGTGGTCGTTGATGATCTCGCGCAGGCCGACCTGATTCACCTTGTTGATGGGAATCATGATCTTCATGTTGTTGTCGAGGATGCGCAGGACGTAGAAGGACTGCCGCTGACCGGCGACTTCCTTGTGCTCAATCCCCATCACTTCGCCAACGCCCTGCCCCGGGTAGACGGCCTTGTCGCCGACCTTGAAAGTTGCCTGCACTGAACCGACTCCTTGTGTAGGGTCCTTGAAATTCGGCAGACAATACCACCACTTTTGAGTCTGGTCAAACCGCTCTTGACCTCCCGCGCATAGCCCAGATAGGATGCGGTCGCCTCTTCGTTTCTCGTGACGCAGCGAAATTCCCCACGAGATTTCGGGAGGTTGGGCGGACCGGGGGGTGGG
>CAZAIE010000535.1:0-5660 GCA_964485035.1 uncultured Myxococcaceae bacterium
CTGAAGCTCCAGGCGGCGGCGGACCCTGACGGAACCGAAAACAAGGCTGCCTCCGAGCCCGCAGAGCTGCGGAGCGGCTCCGCCGAGGTCGAGGTGCTCGAGCCGGCGGCGACCAGCCTCTCGATCGAGCAGGTCGGCCAGTCGTTCGTGGGGCGGCTTGCGTTCGACAAAGGGCTTCCCGAGAGGCTGCAGGGGTGGGTCGTCTTCCGGAAGAAGGACGCTCCAGAAGCGGACTGCCTGGCGCCGGAGTACGCGATTGCACTCTCGCAGCCGGCTCGCCCCAGTCCGCCCTATCTGCCGCTCAAGGGGCTGGTCGAGAAGGACGGCTTCATCACCACCCTGCCGGCGGCCGGGCAGTTGACCCCGGACTTCGGCGCAGCCGAATACCACCGGGCAGCGGCGCCGAAGAAGGCGCAGCCCTCGGTCCAATTGGTCG
Source organism: uncultured Myxococcaceae bacterium (assembly GCA_964485035.1). Classification (GTDB taxonomy): domain Bacteria; phylum Myxococcota; class Myxococcia; order Myxococcales; family UBA5297; genus CAZAIE01. The sequence continues at coordinate 437 of CAZAIE010000535.1, forward strand.
CCGCGCTCCAGAGACTCCGGACGACGACGAAGAAGCGCGGAATGTCCCCCGCCGCGCTGGCCGAGAATGGTCTCAAGATCGAATTCACGCTCCTGCGCGTGCAGGGTGGAGAGACCTTCAAGCAACTCTGGTCCTTCTTCGAGGCCTGGTTCCCGGACGCGGAAAAGGCCGTGCAGTCCTTGGGGGTGAAGCTCACCAAGATTCCGGTGGCCGACCAGCAGAAGAGCGGGCCGAGGGTGGAGGTGGAGGACACCCGCAAGGCCGATGTTGGAGGGGACCTCGAGTTCCGCTTCGATGTCGCGGCCACCGCCGCCGCCGCCTCGCAACTCAAGCCGAACGACAAGGGGCTCTACGAAGCCCACGTCGGGTTGCGGTTCTACAACGGCGCGGACCCCGCCAAGGCGAGCGAGAAGACCTGGAAGGACGTGGGCGCCGGGGCCATTGGCGACCCGGTGACGTGCTGGGCGGCGGAGCCCCTGTCGCTCGCAGGAGAGCCGCGGGTCGTCGAAGCCAGGGTCGAGGCGGTTCCGCACAGCGGACAGATGCAGCTGCGGGTGCTGATCGCTGGCGGCGACAATGCCTATTGGGCGAGTGCAAAGCCGGTGGTGAAGATGAACGACATCACCTCGGAGGTGCTGGCGACCACCATGGACCGACGGGTGTTGTCGTTCTCGTTCTGGCCCGAGAAATTCCGCAAGAAGAAGCTCCGGTTCAGGCTGGAGCGCAAGGCTGCCAAGTTCCTGGGCAAGGACGTGGGCAAGGCCACCGACGACCTGAAGCTCCAGCAGGCCGGCGGGGAGGTGACGGAATACGACAACGAGTCCCGAAAAGGCGTCTGGATCGAACCCCAGAGCGGCGAACTCAGAGCCCGCGCCGACGGCCTGATTGAGGTGAGCCTGCGCACCACCGGAGTGCTCGGCAATGACCGCATCGAGTTCGTGCGGGTCGACGCAAAGGGCGAATACGTCCTGGAGAGCGGAGTCTCGTACTTCGACAAGGGCATCACCGTCCCCACCAAGAAGATGGGCAAGCGGAGCCTGGGGCAGTGCCGGCCCGACGGGACCTTCAGTGCGCAGATCGCGTTGCTCCAGTTCCACCAACCGAAGGACCCCGCCTCCACCGAGCCGCAGGAAGAGCAGAAGGTGGAGTTCAAGGTGGTCGTCGCCGACGCCCAGGGCAACCGCGACAAGAACTTCGAGCTGAAGCTGAAGGTGACCCTGGAAGAGCCTCCGCTGCCCAACGACGCCTCGGTTGGGGGGACCAATGTCATCGTCTGAGTGCATCACCGCGCCCAGGTTCTTCCCCGGTCGGGAGGACGTGGAGGAGCTCACCGCGGTCCAACTCCTGGAGATCGAGTTCGGGGACCTCAAGTACGTCTGGAAGTGGGAGAAGCGCGACGGACAGGAGTTTCCTCACGGCTGGCTCGACGTGGAGGCCCATGGGAAGGGAGAGCACCTGCCGGACTCCCTGAGCTGCAAGGTGCTCTGCACCGTGCTGCGCCGGACCAAAGGCCTGGCCACCGGTGACGGGACCCCGTTCGACACTGGGACGGCAGCGCTGAAGAAGGACGGTGCGGACTGGAAGCTCACAGCGCAGATCGACCTCCTCGAGGCGGGGCTGGTCGGCGCCGGCACGGTCCGGATCTCGCTGCTGCCCACGTACCCGCACGCGGTCGAGATGGGGAACTGGGAGCTGGACTTGGACGTGCCTGCCGGAGTTCAACTCGTGGGCGTCGACTTCTCCAAGCCCCTGCTCATTGGAGCCCCGCTCACCGTCATCCCGGAGGTCGAGTCGAACCTCGGGAAGCTCTCCGGCTTCCAGATGCGCCTGGAGATCCTGGAGTTGCAGGACGGTCGCAGCGAGGCCGAAAAGTCCGTGCTCGAAACGTTCGTCTGGAAGCCTGGCGAGAAGCAGAGCAAGGGCTTGAACGGCCGTGCCTGGCGGGTCGGGACCGGCTTTCGGGGCGGGCAAGACCAGCATCACGAGGAGAGTGCCTGGCACCTGACGTGCGCCAAGCCGCGGGAGGTCGGTGACTACGAGTGCAGGGCGGAGGTGACCGTCTCGTTGGACGAGGGCAAGACCACGAAGGCCGTCTGGGCCCAGAGCTTCACCATCAAGCGACCCTCGCTGGAGGCGTTCGCGGTGACGGTGGTCGACGACCTCAAGGGCGCCGCTCGCGATGCCGTTCTCGCACGCGCGACGGCTGCCACGCGCAAGAAGGTGCGGGTGGAGGGTCGCATCGCCGGGATGCAGCCGGCCGGCTTGGGCTGGAACCTGGATGTCACGCTCTGGGGAGGCCGTCCCAACGACCTCGTGGAAGTCCACCAGGCAGGAGCGACGAAGGGCAAGGCCTCGAAGACGGCTGCGCCCACGCCCGCAGAGGTCCGCCTCCTGGCTGAGCCCGTCACCACGCTCCGCGTCCCGCTGGCTCCTGACGGCTCGTTCCGGGCTGGCTTCGAGTTGTGGCGGCTCCCCTCGAGCGAGGCGGCGATCAAGGGCTGCTACGGGACCTACTTCGCGACCGTGTCCTTCGCGCCGCAGGTGACGGCGAGCGACACGCCCGCGCCGATCACGAACCTGATGAATGTCGATCCGGCGCGGTTCCCCCTGGTCGATCCTGACGACCTGATGGAGCACGGGGCGAACCGGCCCGACGCGGTCGCCGCATGTTCCGATTTGGGCAACCCCGCTCCAAAGATCGAGCGGCTCCCGCACATCGCCTCCATTGTCCCCATGGTGAGCGGCGAGGACCTGGTGTTCGAGGTGCATCTGGCGGGGAGCCAGAGCCACTGGAAGGGAAAGCAGGTCCGCCTGCTCATCGAGGAGGCGGGCAAGGAACGAACGACCAGCACCGCTGGGGAGCGCGCCGAGACGCCGGACCCGGCTCCGCATGTCCGCAGCTTCCGGGTCCCGATGAACCGGGCCGACATCTTCGGCAAGCGGATCGTCGCGACCGCCGAGGTCGATGCCGAGCCTCCGCTGCGGTATTCGCTGGAGTACGACTGCGTGCCTGCCCTGGAGAACCTGCACTGGCACGAGCAGGAGGACGGCTCGTGGTTCATCGCCTGCGACGCGCACTTCCTACCGACCTACGACGGCAAGCACACCAGCCGGCAGACCGCGCGGCTGTACTTCGCCGAGGAGAGGAAGCTGAAGAGCGGGGAGCGGTTCGACCTCCACCTGCCCGTGCAGGTGTCCTACCACCTGCCGGCGGGAGGGGAGGGGCTCGCGTCGAAGTCCGGGCACCTGACGGCACGCGCAAGCAACCTCCGAGCGGTCCGCGAGACCGACGGTCGCATCGTGCTGTGCGCGGAGGGCTCCGTCTTGAACCAGGGGCGCATCCTGGTCTGCGTCGATCCCCCGCCTCCCGCGCCGGAGCCGACCCTGTTCGGCCTGCCGGTGGCGCAGTGCAGGGTCGTGGTCAAGGACGGCCCGGTGCGGCTCCTCGAGCACAAGCTCCCGTTCGGAAAGTGCGTGAGCGTGGAGTTCAAGAAGAAGCTGGTCCAGGTGGGCGCGGCGCTGTCGAAGGAGGCTGGCAAGGATGAGGCGGCGGAGGACGTGGCCGATCACCTCATGCAGATAATGGAGTTGGAGACCAACGGGACGTTCTCGCCCGGTGTGACCAACCCCACGTCGAAAGCTATCGGCCTCATCCAGTTCATCATCGCGACCAACAGGGACGGCCCCGGGGACCAGAAGATCGCCGCCGTGGCCGGGGAGCGCTGGAAGCAAGGCGAGGACTCGCCCACCATCCAGCGGCTCAAGGCACAGGGGGGCGACACTCAAGACAAGCGGATCGAGATGTATCGGAAGGAACTGGCGTCCATGAGCCCAGTCGCCCAGCTCGACTGCGTCCAGAACTTCCTCTGCCCAACGGTCCGCCAATACCACCCGAAGGGTTTGCGGGAGTACTACCTCACCGTCTTCCTGCCGAGCGGGCTGAAGTCCGAGGCGGGTCTGAGCTCGTGGGCCTCGGGGAACCCGTCGCTGGCGACGAACGGGCGCATCACCTACGCATCCATCGACGCCGCGCTGGCTGCGCGCGCCAAGCCCGAGCTGGATGCCGACATCGGCGATCCACCCACTCCGAGGAAGTAGGTCGTGTCCCTGCAGCAAGCGGGCGTGCGCCAGTGTCTGTCTGAGGAATCTCTCGACCTCCACGACGAGGATCTGCGCGAGGTGCGAATTGATCCGGATGGCGACTGCATCGTGGTTCTGGATGCTGTCTCGCTGGAGCGACAAGCGGGTGAGGGTCGGTCCGGGTTGCGGGACGTTGGCATCGAGATCCGCATTTCTCGGGCGAAGGCAGTCGCCTACCGCGGTGACCTGGGTGTCGACGAGGCGGTCAATTCCGCTCAGCTGACCGACGGAGGCGGCCGTGAACTGGCCATTCGGCCGGAAGGGTCGTTTGAGTCCAAGCCCCCCTACACCCTGCTGCACATGGAGTTCGCGGGTCCCGCCGGCAGCTCCATTCAGGTCACTGGGGCGGCCGTGGTCGTGACAACCATCGGGGACTGACTTTGTGTCAGGGGCAAGACGATCGAGAAGGCGCTCTGATCTGACGACGCACCCGAGGACGGCGGTGAGCGGCTCTTCATCGCTGTCTTCGTCCCGCACGTCGAAGTCGAAGAGGCACAGGGTGGCGGTCGATGCCCTCGGCGCGGACAGCTCACGGTCCTGAGCAGTTCAGGGAGCCAGCAAGCGGTCCATGTCCGAGTAAAAGGTGCCGCCCTCGTAGCGGTCGTGTTCGCGAGCGTCCCTCGAGCCGTCGATGCCGTATTTCCCCCGGAACTGTCGGAGAGCCTCCGCGCGATCGTCCTTGGGGACTCCGGCACCGAGCAACGTGCGCACGAGCGCGAGCTGCTCTGCGCCCGACATTGCGCCCTGGAAGACGGCGCGCAGTGCCGGTCCTGCGTCTGGACCCGCGCCTGCGGCAAGCAGGATCCGAGCGGCGGTGACGTTTCCGCGCTCGGCCGCGAAAACGAGGGGTGAACACCGGAATCTCCCGGTGCAGTCTTGGGCGCGAGGAGAGGCGCCCCCTTTCAACAGCAACCGCAACGAGTCATCCGACCGGAACGCGACGGCGGTCAGGAGCAACTCGTTGCGCTCCGTGTCGGTCACCTTCTCGAGACGGGTTTTCAGCGCTCCGGCTGCGTCGTAGCGAACCAGCTCCGTAACCGCTGCACGAACGCCGTCTTCCGCTCGACGTGACCGCGCTGCACAT
>CAZAIE010000536.1:0-1605 GCA_964485035.1 uncultured Myxococcaceae bacterium
GTCCGTTCACCGCTCCTTCGATCGTCACCTCGTCGAGGTGCACGCTGCCTCCGCGTGCGAGCACCGCGCGCGCGAACGGCCCCTCGAAGCGGGCCCGCTCGACGACCAACTCGGCGTCCGCGCCCTCCAGGCCCGACAGCTCCGGGCGATCGAACAGCGCGCTCCAGGTCCCGCCGCGCACCACGGCCCGCGTCCCTTCCACCTGCACCGCGGCCCGCCGCTGCGCGGAGAACCAGACGCCCTCGAGCTCCACTGGCCGCCGCGCGCGCACGCCGACCTCGCCGCCCTGGATGCTGAGCCCCACCACGCGCACCGGAGCGCGCACGTCCACGACCGCCCCGGTCGCGTCCGGCGAGACGACCACCGCGCTGCGCGGGCCCTCGAGCGTCACCGCGCTGCGCGGGCCCTCGAGCGTCACCGCGCGGTCGATGAGCACCCGCTCGGTATAGAGCCCGGTCGAGAGCAAGACGCGGTCACCGTCGCGCGCCGCACCCAGCGCGAGGCCCACGGTCCGGAAGGGCCGCCCCTGCGAGCCGTCGGCGTCGGGGACCACGCTGCCTGCCTGGACGTGCAGCGCGCGACCCCCGCCCGCGGCGAGCGCGAGCGAGAGGAGCGCCGCTGCACCCGAGGTCACGCGTCCTTCCCCGGCGGCATCGGGAGCGCGAGCACCGGTTTCTTCTCCTCGGTCTCCTGCGCCTTCTCGTCGAGCCGGATGGGCCCGCGCGCCTCGCCCGTGCCCCAGCGCCGGTACATCTCCTCGTGGGTGAGCTTCAGCTCCTCCGCGGCCCGCGCCATCACCTCGGCGGCGGGGACGAAGACCAGCTCCTGCGCCACGAAGAAGCTGAAGAAGATCCCCGGGTACTTGGGCGGGCGGATCCCCAGCGACTCTGCGTGGTAGACGAACCGCGGGAGCACCTCGGCCGCAAGCCACGCGAACCCGGCGCCGGGCGGCACCACCACCTCGAAGCTCCGGGAGCGCTCGCCCTGCTGCTCCCGCGCCCGCGCGATGGCGGCGTTGGCCTCGGTGACGGCGGCGCGGGCGAAGGCCCGTTCGAAGAGGGGGTCGAGTTCGCTCATGGCGCGCGCCAGGATAGCCGCTCGCCCCGCGGACTCCAGGGCTTCGCGCGTCCCCGAAAGTGGGGGTAGAGCCGCCGACGCCGGTCGTGCTACACGGCCGCCGCCATGTCCGACGCCACCAGCCCGCTCAGCACTCCGAAGAACGCTCCCTCGGACCTCGCCGAGGTGACCTCCACCCGCGGGGGCCACCTCGTCCGCCTGCCTCCCGAGTACTCCCGGGCGGCGGTGTGCGAGCTGCTCCGCGAGCTGGGCCGTCCCGGCAGCGTGGTGATGGGCCCGGCGGACCTTGCGGACCTCGGCAGCATCGGGCCGGACCAGTGGGCGGTGCTCACCCCGCCGGGAGTGCTCCGCTTCGCGACCCCGTCCGTCGCACCGGAGCTCCCCAACGGCCACGCGGTCTACGTCTTCGAGAAGCACACGCTGAGGCTCCCCGCCGCGCAGGTGCCGTGGGTCCTCTCGGCGCTGGAGACGGTGAAGCCCGAGCAGGTCGATGCGCAGGGACGCCCGCTGCCCTGGACCACGCCCACG
>CAZAIE010000536.1:1615-3593 GCA_964485035.1 uncultured Myxococcaceae bacterium
CGTCGCTCCGGCGCTGCAGCCGTCGATCTCCCGAGACGCGGACGCGGAGCGCGACGACGCCGAGGTTCTCCCCGAGGCCGAGACCGGTCCCTCCGGGCAGGAGGACGGCCCGCTCCCGACCTCGACCATCCGCGAGTGGTACCGCCAGCTCTGCCCGACCCTGGCCTTCCCCGAGGTGCCGCTCGTGGTCCGGCGCGGGACGGCCAACGCGCGCGGCTTCGTGGCCGGCTCGGTGGTCATGACCTCCAGCTTCGTGCCCCGCCGCATCGTGCTCACCACCTGCCCCAACGCCGACCAGGCCGAGGTGCTGGCGACGCTGGTCCACGAGCTGGCCCACCCGCTCTCGCGCTCGTTCGACCACGGGCCGGCGTTCTGCGAGCAGCTGGTGGCGCTGGCAGCCCGCGTCTGGGGCGAAGCCTACGCTGCCGGCGCGCGCGCCCGCCTCGGCGCGCCCTACGCCGAGCTCGATCGCTGGGTGGCCTGCGGGGCGCGCGCCGCGCTCGCCGGCCGAGAGCCCCCAGCGCGCAAGGTGAGCGACGACGGCCACGCCGCGCGCGTGGTGAGCAAGGTGGCGAAGCTCTGGGCCCTGGCCGCCGACCAGGTGGGCAAGCCCGAGGCAATCGGCGCGACCGCGCTGGCCAACGACCTCGTCACCGTCTACGGGCTGGACCGCGAGCAGATCGGCGCAGGCGCGGTCCTCGACGATCAGCTCACCGATCGGTGGGTCCTCCTGGCGCCTCGCCAGCCCTGGCAGCGCGAGCTGTCGCACGCCGTGGCGCGCTTCAACGGCGTGTACTCGCTCTCCATGGACACCCGCGCGCGGATGCACTTCTTCGGGCGCTACTCGGACGTGGTGGCCGCGGAGTACCTCTGCAACATCAGCATCGAGCGCATCCAGCGGGAGTGCGCCGCGCACCTCGAGGACCTGCGCGGGCTGGGAGTCGCCCCCAGCGAGATCCGGCGCGCGGGCGGCGCCTTCTGCGACTCCGCCGCCCGCGAGTTCGCGCGCAAGCTCTGGCGCCTCACCGCCGAGGCAGGTGACACCGACGCCGCTTCCGAGCAGGCGATGGCGCTGGAGGAGGCGCAGCACTTCGCGGAGCGCGAGCTGGGCAAGCGCGGCATCCGCATCGGCGCGGGACGCACGCGCCGCTCCCGGCACAGCGTCGAGGGCGCCGAGACCGGGCGCAACCTCCAGGTCGTGCGCGGCCTCGACTCCCAGGGCCAGGCGCCACGCGCACTCCCCGAGCGGAGCTAGCTCAGGGCGTCCAGCGCCCGATGGCCACGACCCCGCTCGTCAGGGCAAGCGTCGCCCGCGCCGTGCCGCCCTGGTACGCCCCGTCTGCGAAGAGGCCGTCGGTCACCGCACCGGTGCTGGTGCCACCGGTGGAGACCACGTAGCTGCCCGCGGCGAGCGTGGGAGAGGAGAACACCAGCGAGGCGAACGACTGCTCAGGGCGGAAGGTGAGCAGCGACTTGCCCGAGCCGTCCGCGACGTGCACCAGCGTCCCCGCGGGGAAGCAGGGTCCGGCGGTCTGCGCCGGCTGGCTGCCCACTGCCTGCGTGGAGACGAAGAGCGAGCGCTGGGTCGAGGTGTCGCTGGGCGCGATGGCCATCCCCGCGCTCGCCACCGCGACCAGGAATCCGCCGTTCACGTTGAGGCGGAAGCCCTGGCCGTCGCCGATGTCCAGCGAGCCGTTGTTCTCGATGGTGGGGCCGGTCACGAGGACCACGCCCCCGTTGATCGTCATGTTGCCGTTGGAGTCGATGCCGTCTCCGGTCGCGGTGCTGATGATCAGCCGCCCGCCGTTGATGGTGATGGCCAGGTCGTTGGTCTCGCCCGGCGTCACTGGGCCAGGGCCGGGTCCGGGCATCCCGCCGTCGCCCATTCCTGGTCCGGGGCCGGGTCCAGGGCCCATGCCGCCATCGCCCATTCCCGGTCCGGGGCCGGGTCCGGGGCCCATGCCGCCGTCGCCCATTC
>CAZAIE010000536.1:3693-5657 GCA_964485035.1 uncultured Myxococcaceae bacterium
GTCCGGGGCCGGGTCCGGGGCCCATGCCGCCGTCGCCCATTCCCGGTCCGGGGCCCACGCCGCCATCGCCCGGTCCGGGTCCAGGCACTTGGTTCTCCGGAGAGCCGGAGCCGTCCGAGGCGTTGATCCCGTCGTCGCTGGCGACGATGCGCACCTCGCCGCTGTCGAGCGTCACCGTCCGCCCCTCGAGCCCCTCGTAGCAGCGGGTGATGTCGACGGTGGCGTTCTTGAGCGTCACCGCCCCGCCCGAGCGGAAGCCGTCGTCCCCGGTCGCGACCTCGAAGGAGCCCCCGTTCACGTGGACGACGCCGTCGGAGTGGACCGCGTCGTCCGCCGTGTCCAGCTTGAACCGGCCCCCGTCGAGGACCACCCCGGCGTTCCCGCGCAGCCCCTTCGCCGAGACCCCGTCCGCCAGCGTCTTGGTGCTGCCGCCGCCAGTGGTGATGCGAAAGGTGCCTGCGGTCACGTAGACCGACGTGCTCGCGGAGATCCCGTCGCCGCCCGCCTCCAGGTCGAGGGTCCCGCCCTTCACCTGGACGTAGCCGCGCTCGGCGTGCGTGTCCTCGTCGGACTTGAGCGCGTCCCCTCCCGACCGCACCGTCAGGACGCCGTCGCTGACCTGGAGGCAGTCCTTCCCGCGCAGGCCGTCGTCCCCGGCCTCGATCTCGAACGTCCCGGCGCGCACCAGCACCCCGTCCTTGCCGGCAATGCCGTCCCGGTACCGGCCGTGGACCGTGAGCGCGCCCGAGCCACCGAGGGAGAGGTCCTCCTGGCTGTAGAGCGCCGCCGTCGCCTCCGCGCCCTCGGGCCGGGTGGGCGCGTCGGTGAGGCTGTTGGTGCTGCCCTCGGCGAGGAGGATCACGGTCCGGCCCTGGACGATCTCCAGCGCGGCGCCGGTGGCCGAGGTGACGTGGGCGCCGTCGAGGACGAGCCGCACCCGCCCCTCGGCCTCGACGCGGAGCTGTCCGTCCGTGAGCGTGCCCGAGAGCCGGTAGGTGCCAGGTGCGGTGATGGTCGCCGTCCGTCCGGCCACCACCACGTCCTGGCTCCCGGAGGCGATCGAGGTTCCCCCGAGGACGACCGCTGTCTCGCTCGCCGGGTCGCGGACGAAGTCGCTGGCCTCGTCGAGCTTGCTGCAGGCCCCGGTCCAGTCCGCTGCGGTGGGGCTCACATAGACGCCCGCGTCGGCGACCGCGGCGCCGGCGTCGGCGGAGGTCGGCTCGGAGCCGCAGGCGGCGAAGGCGAGCAGCGACGCCGCCAGCACACGATGGCCGTTCTTCATGGGTGGACCTCCCAGGTCGGGGTCCCGGGCGGTCGCCTGCGGCCAGGCGACCGGTGCCGCGCCCCACAGCTCTGGCAGGAGCAAAGACAGGCGACTGGCCGCGGCGTTAGTCGGTCCCTTCACGCGGAGGCCGGGGCCGGGGCAGGATGGCCTTCCTTGCAGCAGACAGGAGACCCCATGCCCGCGAAGAAGAAGCCCGCGAAGAAGTCCGCGCCGGTCCGCAAGCCGGCCAAGGCCGCTCTCTCGAAGAAGCCGGGGATCGCCGCGTGGAACCGCACCGTGGACCAGTGGCTGCGCGCCCACGGCGGCGGCTCGGAGCTGAACACCGCCGCGGAGAAGGCCTGGGCCTCGTTCATGAAGGCCGAGGGCGAGCGCTTCGAGGCGCTCACCCCCGCGCTGCAGACGGCGGTGAAGAAGCGCTTCAAGGCGGGGCTCCTGAAGGCCTGCCCCACGCGCTGAGGGCGGCTACGGCGCGCCGATGGCCCGGCCGGAGAGGTCCTCCATCGCCGGGTCCGGCAGCTCGTCGAGCGGGTCCACGCACTCGCCCTCGCGGCGCACCTCGAAGTGCAGGTGCGGCCCGGTGCTGCGCCCGGTGTTCCCGGCCAGCCCCAGCGGCCCACGCGCCGGCACCCGCGTGCCCTCGGTCACCAGCAGCGTCTGCAGGTGGCTGTAGGCGGTGGTC
>CAZAIE010000537.1:0-5653 GCA_964485035.1 uncultured Myxococcaceae bacterium
CACGAGGGCCACCCAGAACCAGCGCCGCCGGCGGCCGTCGACGAGGCCCAGACGCAGCGCCACGAGGTGCAGCAGCGCCCCCCAGAAGGCCAGCGTCGCGAGGAGCCCCAGGACTCCGGTCGCGACGAGCGCGTCCCACAGGTCGTTGTGGTAGCGCGTGGTGAGCAGGAACGCCGTGGTGATCTCGTTGACCGCCGGGACGTAGAACGGCTGCGACACCACCCCGGGGACGTCGAGGCCGAACCCCAGCCAGCGGCGGACGGCGTCGCGCGGGTCGCCCCGGCCGTCGACGCCCTGGACCGGCTCCCGGTGCAGGAACACCCGCCCGGCGATCTCCCAGCTCACCGACCGGAAGCGCGCGCTGTCCCCGCGAGCCTGGAGCGTCGCCCCCAAGCGGTCGGTCATCCGCGCTGGCCCCGCGCCGCCCCGCAACAGAGGAAGGAGCTTCAGGCCCGCGACCCCGAGGACGCCGACTGCGACCAGCGCCAGCGCCGGCCTCCGCCAACCCCGCCGCGCCGCCAGCGCGAGGAAGCCGAGTCCGAGTCCCGCTGCCGTCCCCAGCATCGGCCCGCGGCTCTCGGTGAGCACCAGCGCGACGAGCTGCAGCACGGCGAGCGCACCCCAGCCGCCCGCAGCCCGCCGCGAGGGCCAGGCCGCCCAGGCCCGCGCCAGCGCGAACGGGACGACCATGCCCAGCCAGGCGCCCAGGAAGACCGGCTGGCCCAGGGTGGAGAGGACGCGCTGCGCCTCGGTCTCGCGGGCGGCGATGAGCACCGGTTCGAACCCGGCGCGCTGGAGGAGCGCATAGAGCACCACCGGGAGCGTGGGGAGGAGCAGCGCCGTCACCAGGCGGTCGACCTGCGCCGGGGTCCTGAGGTTGCACGCCACCACCGCGCCCAGCGCCGCCCAGGAGAGCTGGGTCGCAAGACCGACCGAGTAGACGGGGTCGCCCCAGAGGCTCAGGGAGGGCAGGAGCGAGGCGGCCGTCGAGGCGGCGCCGACGAGCAGCAGCGCTCCGGCGGGCAGGGCGAGGCGCGGCCAGCTGCACCGCCCGCCTCCGAGCCAGCGGGCGACGCCGCCAGCGAGGGCGACGAGGGCCAGCGCGCGGACCAGGCCCGCCTTCGCACCCTCGAAGGCGTTCGCACCGGAGGTCTGGAAGTAGACGGGCACGAAGGCCAGCGCCGCGAGCCACGCCGCCTCCGCCACTGCGCCGCCGATGCGCTCGAGCCGGGTCATGTGCTCACGGGACCAGCACGAGCTTGCCGGTGGTCTTCTGGCTCAGGATCTCCCGGTGGGCGCGCGGGGCCTCGGCGAGCGGCAGCTCGTGGGAGACGACTGGCCGCAAGGTCCCCGCGTCGAGGCCGGCGAGGATGCCCGCCCAGAGGCTCTCGAGCTCGGCAGGCGTGGCGTTGGGCAGGCGCATCCCCAGCACCGAGGCGTCCCGCATCATCAGATCGCGCGGGTTGATCTCCACGGTGCCGCGGCTGCCCACCACCAGCACCTGGCCGCCCGCGGCGAGCGCGCCCAGGTCCTTGCCCAGGTTCACGTTCGCGAGGTTCTCGAAGATGAGGTCGAGCCCGCGCCCGCCGTTCAGGCGGAGGGCCTCCGCGAGCTCGCCGTGGCCGAGCGCGTGGTGGGCGCCCTGGGCGAGGACCAGCCGCTTGCCCTCCTCGCTGCCGGCCGTCCCGAAGACCCGAAGGCCGGCGGCCCGCGCCATCTGCACCGCCGCGAGGCCGACCCCGCCGCTCGCGCCGTGGATGAGGATGGACTCGCCGGGCCGGGCCTGGGCGCGCTGGAAGAGACCACGCCAAGCGGTCGCGTACGGGACGCCCAGCGCCGCGCCCTGCGCGAAGGAGAGCGCCTCGGGGAGCGGGAAGACCTCGAGTGCGTCGCAGAGGATGCGCTCGGCGTAGGTTCCCCGCGCGGTCCAGAAGGTGAAGACGCGTGCGCCCACGGCGAAGGGGGCATCGGGACCGGCCGCGACGACCACTCCGGCGCCGTCGGTGCCCGGGGTGTACGGCAGCGCGGGGAGGATGGGGTAGGTCCCCGCGCGCACGAAGGTCTCCACCGGGTTCACCCCGACGGCGCGCAGCGCCACCACCACCTGCCTCGGGCCGGGGACGGGGTCCGGGACGTCCACGAGGCGCAGGACCTCGGGCCCGCCGAACTCCGAGACTCGGATGGCACGCATCGCTCGCTCCCCCGCTGCGGTTCAGCGACTAGAGACCGAAGCCCTTCTTGCAGGCGTCGCTCAGGACGGCGACCGGCGCGGCGCAGGCGGCAACGGACTTGAGCCAGTCCTGCTCCTTGCCCGCCTCGCAGGCGCCGAGCTTGATGAGGCAGTCCATCTCCTCGTCGATGACCACGCGCTCGGCGTCGCTGCAGCCCTTCAGCGCCGTCTCGCACTCGGACTTGCCCTTCACCTCGGGGACGTCGATGCCCGAGCAGCCCTTGGCCTTCTCAGTGATGTTGTTCGCCGCCTGGTCGGCCTTGTCGCACGGCTTGTTCGCGTCGAAGAGCCCGCACCCAGAGAGCGCGAGGCCGGCTGCCAGAATCCACGTTGCTGACTTCATGTGAACCACCTCTCGATTCGGCCCGCGCCAGCTTGGCACGCCCTGCTCCCCGAGGGGTAGTGGCGCGCCGGATGGGTTTCCTCTTGCTCCGCTCAGCCCCCGGGCGCAACCTTTCGTGACGCAGCGCGACAATGTCTTCTTGGACACACACTTGGAGTCCACCATGCGCATCACCCCGTCCGCTCCGAAGCCCGTCGCCTCCCAGCCCGCGACCCCGACCGCCCGTCCGGCGGCTGCACCCGCGGTCGCCGAGCGCAAGGCCGACGGCTTCGTCGGCGCGTCGCGGAGCCCGGTCGCGCTGGACATGCTGCCCCCGCCTCCCGCGGCCCGGCCGGCCGAGAGCTCCTGGTACCAGTTCAAGAAGAAGGTGGTGCTGTTCTTCACCGGCATCGACTACGACCCGCACGTGCACAAGCTGGACGCCCAGAGCGCCGACAAGCTGCGCTCGGCCCTGAAGCCGGGTGACGTGCTGCTGCGCCGGACCGACGGCACGACCTCCAACTGGTTCATCCCCGGGTACTGGGGCCACGCGGCGCTCTACGCCGGCGACGGGAAGATCGTGGACGCGGTGACGCACGACGTGCGCGAGACCGACCTGAACCAGTTCTGCGCCGAGGGCGACGCGGTGATCGTCGTGCGCCCGAAGGGACTCGGCAGCGAGCAGGTGCAAGCCGCGGTGGAGCACGCGCGCGCCCAGCTCGGCAAGCCGTACGACTTCGACCTCGACTTCGAGGACCGCTCCCGGTTCTCGTGCACCGAGCTGGTCGCCGACTCGCTCGCCACCGCCACCGGACGCAAGCTCGTGGAAGGAACCCTGGGCAAGGTCTCGCCCAAGGACTTCCTGAACGACAACTTCGAGTTCGTCTGGAGCAGCCTGGGGACGATGCCCGGGTAGGGAAGCCAGCCTACTGGCCTTCTCTGGAACACCGACCACCCAGCCCGCGGCAGCGGGCTTCATCCGAACTCGGTCCGTCCCAGCCAGAGACGGGGGATTCATCCCCCGGACCTAGAACGGGATGTCGTCGGGCAGCGGGTCTTCTTCCCAGCTCGGCCTCTCGTCTCGGCCCGCTTCGAACACCAGCGGCGGAACGGGTCGAGGCGACCTGCCGGCAAGGAGGTCCACGCCGGCCTTGCAGAGCACCTCGCCCACCCGGGAGAGCGCCTCGGGGGTCACCGCGCCGGTGGCCAGCGCCCTGCCGACGTCGTCGGCGAGGTTTCCCAGGAAGCACTGGACGTCGATAGCCACGTCTTCGGGGGCCCAGTCCTGGAAGTGGCCGAGCCGGGGTCCGGGCAGTGCCTCGGGCAAGTCCCACTCCGGTGGCGGGAACAGCTCGTCGCCGAAGCGCTTGGAGTGAAGGTCTTCGATGAAGGCCCCCACGGGCTTCTTCCATGGCTGGTCCTTGGAGGGGCGCAGGCTCAACACCTTCCGCGGTTCCATCTGCAGTTCCTTCGCCTGCTCGACCTGGCGCTCGGTCAGCCCGCACTCTCGCCGCACGTCGTCCCAGGCCGGCTTCTTGCGCTTCTTGCTCACGTCGTCGCTCCCACGCTCCGTCGCTTGCCCTGGCCGCGGGCTTGCGCCGATGATGCCGCCATGAACCTGACCCCCAAGCAGCAGAAGTTCCTACGGACCGTCCCGGTGTTCAACGGCCTGAAGGACCGCTCCCTCGAGAGCGTGGCCGCCGTGCTGCACTGGAACACGTTCCCCGCCGGCGCAGCCATCTGCGCGCAGGGCGAGCTCGGACGCACGCTCTTCGTCATCGAGAAGGGCGAGGTCGAGGTCCTGCGCACCAACAGCGCCGGCGAGACCATCCCCATCGTGCGGCTGGCCGAGCGCGAGTGCTTCGGCGAGATGGCCCTGGTGGAGCTGGACGACCGCTCCGCCACGGTGGTCGCGACCCACGAGACCACCACCTGCTCGCTCAACAACGTCGCGCTCTACAACCTCTTCCACTCCGACAACTTCGCGTTCGTCATCATCCTGCAGAACATCTGCCAGCTGCTCTCGCGCCGCCTGCGCAAGGCCGACAGCCGCATCGCGGACCTGCTGGGGAAGAACCCGTTGGCCACGAAGAGCGCGAAGCCCATCAAGGCCACGAAGAAGGCCTCGAGCAAGCCGGCGAAGAAGCCCGCGAAGCCCAAGGCCTCGCCGAAGAAGCGCAAGTAGGCCGCGGCGTCGCAGGTCCCCCTCTTCTCCCGGGCTCACCGACCGCCGCGCGATCCGTCTGCCCGCTGCCGGAGTCCCCGTGCCCATCGATGACGTGCTGCAGCTGCTGCGGTCCGTACCGCCCAGCACCTACCTCTACCCGGACGCCGCGCTGGCCCTGGACGCGATGCTCCCCGCGACCAAGCGCGAGGGCGAGCGCACGCTCTGGCTGGAGGCTCTGACCCGGGCCTTTGGCGACGAGCGGCCCATCCGCGGGGCGGCGCTGGACGCTGGCTGCGGCGAGGGCGAGCACCTCCCGCGCCTGGCCGAGCGCTTCGAGGCGGTGGTGGGCCTCGAGCCCGACGCACGCCGCCTGGAGTCCGCCCGCCGGCGCTCCCCCACCGTCCCCTCGTTCGGGCTGGAGCTGGACGCGCCGGTGCTCGCCGACCCGCGCCTGGCCGGGAGCTTCCGCTTCGCACAGTGCCTGCAGGTGCTGGGGCACATCCCCTGCGCCGCGGCCGAGCGTCAGCTCGCCACCCTGGCGCGGCTCGTCGAGCCCGGCGGGGCGGTGCTGCTGGCCCTGCCCTACACCAACGAGTTCGGCGACGAGTGCCGCATCGCCCGCGCCACCGAGAGCCGCTCGGTCTCCCCCGCCGAGTACGACGCCTTCGTCCCCAAGGCGACGGAAGGCAGCCTCCCGGTGCGGCACTTCGCGATGCCGTCCATCGCCCGGCTGCTGGAGCAGGCGGGCCTCGAGCAGGTCTGGAGCGCCCCGTACGGCTGGCTGAACTACCAGCTCGCGGACCTGATGGTGCTGGCGCGCCGCCGGTGAGGCGCGGCGTTATGCTTTCCGGGCATTCGGCCGAGGACCTGAAAGGAGCACCGATGAAGGGGCTCGTCGCCGCCGCACTCCTGCTGCCTGCGCTCGCCTGGGGCC
>CAZAIE010000538.1:0-5652 GCA_964485035.1 uncultured Myxococcaceae bacterium
CAGCCCACGGGAGAAGCGGACCTGCCTGACCTCGATTCCTTCACGGCCTCTCAGCCCTCGTCCGAAAGCAGCTGCCCCAGGAAGCGCTCGCGGTCGAGCAGGAACCCGCGGGTGACCTGGTAGTGCTCCGTCTCCTCGTAGGCGATGGGCGCGATGCCCTCGGGGCCGAGCTGGTAGATGAGCGCCCCGGGGAACGCCAGCAGGATGGGCGAGTGTGTCGCGACCAGGAACTGCGAGCCCTCCTGGACCAGCTGCCACAGGACCCGCATCAACGAGAGCTGGCGCACCGGTGACAGCGCCGCCTCCGGCTCGTCGAAGAGGTACAGGCCCCCGGCCCGCAGCCGGTGGTTGGCCAGCGCCAGGAACGACTCGCCGTGCGACAGCTCGTGCAGCGGGACGTCGCCGTAGCCGCGGACCCCCACCTGCTCGATGTAGGTCGCGACGTTGAAGTAGCTCTCGGCCCTGAGAAAGAACCCGTCCTGCTCGCGCCGGGCGCCGCGGGCCAGCCGGAGCACCGTGTGCAGCGTGGAATCCGAGCGCCGGGTCGCAAAGCCGAAGTTCTTGGTGCCCCCCTCGGCGTTGAACCCCGCCGCCACCGCGATGGCCTCCAGGAGCGTGGACTTGCCGGACCCGTTCTCGCCGACCAGGAAGGTGACCTTGGGGTGCAGCTCGAGCCGCTCGAGCGAGCGCAGCGCAGGGATGTTGAACGGGTAGGCGGCAGGGTCGACGATCCGCTCGCGCAGCAGCGTGACCGACTGCAGGATGCCGCCTTCGAGCGGGCGTGGGCGCGGCCTTCGGGCCATGGGGCTCCTGGGCGCTACCCGCTGTGCGAGCCGAGCAGGTTCGATTCCAAGGCCTTCGAGAGCCGTGCGTGGAGGGTCGCCGCCAGCAGGAACCAGTAGTGCGCCTCCCCGAAGCTGAGGACGTCCCCGTCCTTCAGCTCGGTCTCGCGGAGGACCTTCGCCGTCCCATTGAGGAAGGTGCCGTTGGTCGAGCCCAGGTCCTGCACGGTGCAGCGGGCGCGGGCGCGGTCCCAGCAGAGCATGGCGTGGCGCTTGGAGGCCGACGGCTCGTCGATGACCAGGTCGCAGTCGGGCTGGCGGCCGGCCACCAGCGCGTCGCGCTCGCCCAGCGGCGGCATCACGGTGACCCCCAGCTCGTCGAAGGAAAAGAGCAGCGCGATGGGGCCGCTCTCGACCAGGCTCGCGCGGGCCAGCCGCGTGCGCAGCGAGTTGTACGGCAGCCCCAGCGCCTGGGCCGCCTCGGGCGGCGGAGGCCGGTGCACCAGCGCGAACGGACCAAGCTGGTCCACGAACTGGTCGAGCCGCATGGACTGCGCCATCGACCGCATCTCTGCCAGCGTGAGCACCCCGCCCCCCGTCTCAACCCTGCTGCGGCTGCTGCAGGAGCCTCGCCCAGAACTCGTTGTCGGTGAAGTCGGCGCCCCCGCCCTGCCGGACGATGACCAGCCGCTGGGAGGGAACCACGTACACGCGCTGGTTCCAGGACCCCATCATCAGCACCAGGTCGGGCGGCGCCAGCCTCGAGACGCAGGCCGTGCTCCAGTCGAACGCGGGACCGGCCCCCAGCGCCTTCTCGTAGTCCACCTCCACCGCGTCCGGGCGCGCGGCGTTGGCGTTGAGCCAGAAGGACATGCCATAGGCGGGGTTGGCCCGGGTCCCGCGCACCAGCGCAGCGATCTTGTCCGAGGCGATGACCCGCCGCCGACCCCACATCCCCTGCCGCGCCACGAGCTGGCCCACCGCCAGGAGCTGGCGCGCGGTCATCGAGGCGCCGCTGGACATCATCACCCGCCCTGCCTGGTCCCGGGCCCAGGTCGCGTAGCCAGAACCGATGGGTTCGAGCACCCGCTTCTCGAGGTAGCGGACCGGGGACATCCCCCGGCGCGCGAGCTTGCGCTCCAGCACCGCGCCGAAGGCCTCCAGGTTCGCCGGCCCGTAGACGAAGGACTCGCCCGGCCCCGACACTGCGGGCAGCCCCACCGCCACCGCGAAGGCGTCCTCCGGGTCGCTCTCGTACAGCGGCCCGTAGCCGGGGTCGAGGCCACTGGTCATGGTCAGCAGGTCGCGAATACGGATCCGCGCGCGGCGCGGGTCGTCCTTCCACTCGGTGAGCGTCTCGGAGACCAGCTCGTCGAAGCCCAGCAGCCCGTCGTGGGCCGCGGCGGCGGCGGCCAGGCCCCACAGGCTCTTCACGCAGCTGGCGACGAAGGCCGGCTGGGAGACGTCACCGTCCCGGTACTCCTCGTAGACGATGCGATCGCCCTGGAGCACCACCAGCGACAGGCCATTCTGCTCCCGCGAGTAGCGGGCCGCGGCCGTCAGGCCCGCCTGCGTGAGCAGGAGCGGAGCAGGGGCTTCGGGCCCCGCCGTCAAGGCGAGCGCGCAGAGGAGGGAGACGACCATGGCCTCCTCTCTTTAGCACTGTGAGCCCCGTCACGGGGGCGCTCCTTGCCGCCCCCCGGTGGGTCTGCCTATGTTCCTGGAATTCCATCGCTTCAGGAGGTCGGAGCGCGTGACCGCTCCCGGCCGCGGGTGATCGCATGGCGCAATGGCACGGCACCGTCGAGTTCGACTTCGTCGGCGACGAGGAGAACGGCAACTTCGTGGCCACCTCCCAGGTCCTGCCGATGCTGGGGCAGCTCCTGGCCTCGGGCAACGTCGAGGAGGCGGTGCGGCTGTACGAGGGGTGCGACGCCTCGGTGGCCAGGGAACTGCTCGCGCAGGCCAAGACCATGTCCATGGTCACCCAGCGCAACCTGGGGCAGATGTTCGTGCTCGCCCGCGACTTCGCGAACGCCGCGCGCATCTTCGAGGCAGCCAAGCGCCCGGAGGACGCGGGCAAGCTCTACGAGCAGGGCGGCGACTACGCCTCCGCGGCGCGCTGCTTCGAGCTGGGCGGCGACCTCGCGCGGGCGGCCGCAGCCCGGGAGCGGGCGGGGGACGTCCCCGGCGCCCTGCTCCTGTACCAGAAGGCCAACGCCCACGAGGCCATGGCCGAGTGCCTCAACCGCGCCCAGCGCTTCTTCGAGGCGGCGCAGGCCTACCAGAAGCTGGGCAACGTGCGCGCCGAGGTGGAGATGCTGCGCATGGTGCCGGTGGACGACCCGAACCGCGTGACCTCCGTGAAGCGGCTCTCGGACCTGCTCGAGCGCCACGGCCACATGGCCTCCTCGGCGCAGCTGCTCATGGAGACGCTGCAGACCGTCCCCTCGGCGCAGGCCGACGTCGAGCTGCTGCAGGCGCTCGCCCGCCGCCTCGACGCCATGGGCAAGCGCGACCAGGCGACGCGGGTCAGGGCCTTCATGCAGAAGCAGGGACAGCTCGGGGGCAAGACCGCCTCGGCGCTCCCCGCGCACGGCGAGGCCTCGCCGCCGCCTCCGTCGATCCCCGAGGCGCCTGCCGCCCCCGAGGTCGTCCAGCCGCCGCGCCCCGCGCGCAGCAGCGCCGACCCCTTCGGGGACTTCATCGACCCGTTCTCCGGCGGCGGCGAGGAGGCGGCCCCCGCAGCCGGGGCCGAGCCCGCAAAGCCCGTCGACGCGTACGGCCAGCTCAAGGCCATCCCCATCTTCGGGGAGCTGGCGCTGCCGGACATGAAGGACCTGTACCGCATCTGCACCGCGGCCCAGTGGCCCGCCGGCGCGGTGCTGATCGAGCAGGGGGAGCAGGGCAAGGGGCTCATCGTCATCGTGCAGGGACAGGTGCAGGTGGTGCGCGTGGACGGCGGGCAGACCAAGCCCCTGGCGACGCTCACCTCCGGCGCCTACGTGGGCGAGGTCTCGCTGGTGGACGACGCCCCGACCTCCGCGCGGGTGGTGGCCCAGGGCCCGGTCCGGGCGCTGGTCATCTCGCGGGAGCGGTTCCAGCAGTACCTCTACACGCACGAGACCGCGGCGCTGCGCATCTACACGCTGTTCACCAAGACCCTGGCCGAGCGGCTGCGCCAGGCCAACAAGCGCTGAGCACGCGCCCCACCAGGACGGCGACGACCCCATGAACGAGACTCCCGTGGTCCAGGGCGAAGCGACGGCCGAGGGCAGCGTCCTCGACCAGGTGGAGATGTTCCGGCCGCTGCCGGCCCAGCTCAAGGCGCAGCTCGAATCGCGGCTGGTGGAGCGGACCGTGGCCGGCGGCCAGGTCATCTTCAACGAGGGCGACCCCGCGGACGCGATGTACGTGGTGGTCTCCGGCGAGGTCGCCGTCTCCATCGCGGACAAGGCGCTGGGGCTCTCCTGCGAGCTGGCGCGCCTGGGGCCGGGGATGCCCTTCGGCGAGATGGCGCTCCTCACCGGCGGGGTCCGCTCGGCCACCGTGCGGGCCGTCGACGACACCACGCTGCGCGTCCTCAGCCGCGACATCCTCTACAAGCTGGTGCAGGTGGCCCCCACGGTGGCGCTACAGATGGCGGGGGTGCTGGCGCACCGGCTCGAGGACCAGAACCGCGACCGCTCCATCGAGTTCGGGACGCTCAAGGGCAAGGCCTTCGACCCCAACTGCGCGGACCTGTTGCCGCTCACGCTGATCAAGCGGCACCGCATGCTGCCCATCGCCCGGACCAACGGCACGGTCACGGTGGCCACCCCCGACCCCTCGAACAAGGTGGGCGTGGACGACGTGCGCAACCTCCTGCGCCCGGACAAGGTGAAGCTGCTGGTGGTCCCGGAGTCGGACTTCGCGGCCTTCGTGCAGACGCACCTCTCGGGCAACCAGCCGGCGGCGCGCCCGGCCGCGGCGGTGGCCAAGCAGGTGAACTACCTCACCGTCACCTCCGAGTCGGCCGAGGACAAGGCGCTGATGGCCGCGGCGGGGAGCCAGGACATCGCCGCGCTGGCGACCGCCATCGTGGTGGAGGGCATCGACCGCCACGCCTCGGACATCCACCTCGAGCCCGACCGCAAGGGCGTGCTGGTGCGCTACCGCATCGACGGCCTGATGGTGCCCCGCGACGGCTCGGTCGCCCGCTCGCTGCACGCCCCGCTGGTCTCGCGGCTGAAGGTGCTGGCGGGGCTGAACATCACCGAGCGCCGGCTGCCCCAGGACGGGCGCATCTCGCTGGAGGTCTCGGGCAAGCCCTACGACCTGCGCGTGGCCACGGTGAACACCCGCTACGGCGAGAAGGTGACGATGCGCATCCTGGACAGCGCGTCGATCCAGCTGCAGCTCACCGAGCTGATCCAGGCGGAGAAGGTGGCGCAGGTCGTCCGCAAGCTCTTCCACCAGCCCAACGGCCTGGTGCTGGTCACCGGACCGACCGGTTCGGGCAAGACCACCACGCTGTATGCGGCGCTGCGCGAGCGGCTGGTGCAATCGCTGTCCATCTGCACCGTCGAGGACCCGGTGGAGTACGAGCTGCCCGGGGTGACGCAGGTGCAGACCAACGAGGCCGCGGGGCTGGGCTTCCCCGAGGTGATGCGCGCCTTCATGCGCTCGAACCCGGACATCATCTTCGTGGGCGAGATGCGCGACACGGTGACCGCGAAGATGGCCTGCAACGCCGCGCTCACCGGCCACATGGTGCTCAGCTCGCTGCACACCAACGACGCCCTCTCCACGCTGGTGCGGCTCAAGGGCATGGGCGTCGAGCCCTACGTCATCGCCAGCTCGGTCCTGGGCATCGTCAACCAGCGGCTGG